>JALWKJ010000093.1:0-2912 GCA_027081495.1 Campylobacterales bacterium
AAGCAAATATCATATGCACAAAAGCCTCTTTGTTCATACCCGTCAACCTAGATATCTCTGCCGTTACGCTTTTTGAACTTTCACTAAGCAAATTTTCTTTATCATCATACAAATAAGCTTTTACGATTAAGTTCTTTCCTCGCATCTGACGAACTATCTTGTATGAGTTTTGTTCTATCTCAAAAATAAGCTCGACATTTACAGCCGCGTTTTTATCGGCTCTTGCAAAACGAATATTCTCTTTTTCACCTCTCATATCCCCATAAAGAGCAAAGATAATGGCGCTAAAGATTGTTGATTTTCCGCTTCCGTTACGACCGACGATCCCGGTAAGTCCTTCAGAAAACTCGAGATAAAAATCTTCATATTTCTTATAATTTTGCATTTTAAGGCTAATCAAAACCATTTTCAGCCTCCATAACGCCAAAAAGCTCTTTTGCTTTATTCATCAATCTATCAAGCTCGTTTTCGTCTTTGATATTTTCTTTTATATGCGAAAGAAAATAGGATTCCAAACTAAACGATTGCGGGTTTTGAATCGTATCTATATCTTCACTATTTCTAAATTCTCTTTTTATTTTTACACTCATAGCCTTTGGCAAACAATCCATAATAGTTTTATTACTTATATCTATCGACATCGACGGCGTGAGATTATAAAGTTTTATTTCGACCATCGCATTTTTTGTATCTTTTAAAGCAAGTTTATTCAGCTCTTCATCAAAATTTGTCGCATCTATTTCAAAAGAGAGAGATTTTCTCAGCTTTATTCTATGATGCTCAACATTTATCGATTTATTCAATTCAACGACGACAAAGCCTTTATCTTCTCTTTTATCTTTGCTGCTCGTTCTTTCGCTTGAACCTGCATAAAAAACATTTTTATATTTTCCAACCGATCCGAAGCCATGCCAATGTCCAAGCGCAACATAATCCATCTTTTCGAAAATATACTCCTTTTGTTTTGGATATACCCATTCTCCAAACTCATGCATAAGATAATATGCTCCTACCGAACAGTGCATTAAGAGAACATTTTTTTTCTTCAAATCGATAGAAGTTTCTATTTTTTCAAGCTCTGTCAATATTTTCTTTTCATCGTTTATGTGAGGAAGCGCATGAAAGATTATCTCGTCAAACGAAATCTTTTTATATTGCTGATCATATACAGCATAACTATTTTTGAGAGTATCTATTATCTCGAGTATGGAAGATGTTCCAAAGGTTCTCGGCGTAGAGTGGTTACCGGCTATGACGATAAACGGAATCTTCACATCTTCCAATCTTTTTAACTCTTTTAGAGCAAACGAAATGGCTCTGTTGCTTGGACTTGAACGATGAAAAAGATCTCCGGTATGTATAACGAAATCTGGTTTAATTGATATAATATTGTCTATAATATCGCTAAAAGCTTTGTAAAAATCGACCTCTCTTTGATTGATCCCCTCTTTATTTACGACATAAAGATCGTTAAATCCTAAATGAGTATCGCTAAAATGTACTATTTTCAAAATTAAACCCAATATTTTTGAAGTATTATATCATATTGAACCCTCTAAAAAATGATACTTTTTCAAACGACTTCACGGCAGGCCGCCAAATTTTGACCCTGCTTGGCGCGGTGATAAATGTCCGCTAACTAACATTTATCATATAGAGCTTTGTGATATAATAAATTTAAACGGACAAACAGGAGCATCTATATGTCTTTGGCTATCATCTGTTCAGGCGGCGACGCGCCGGGTATGAATCCGGCGATAAAAAAATTTGTCGATTATGTTTATAAATGCAACAAGACTCCCTATTTTATATATGACGGTCTTGATGGCTTAATAGACGCGAAGATAAAAAAAGCATATCACTCTGATGTCGCGGGCATACTTCACAACGGCGGTGCGATTATAGGTTCTTCAAGATCTGAACGATTTTATGAAAAAAGATATAGAAAAAAAGCGTTTGAAAATCTCCAAAAACACAATATCGACAAAGTAGTGATTCTGGGAGGAGACGGTTCATACAGGGCTTTTGAAATTTTGAGCAAAGAGTTTTGCATAAGCTTTATCGGCATTCCGTCAACAATCGACAATGATATCTACGCGACGGAATATTGCTTAGGAGTCGATACCGCTTTAAATGTCATACGACACGCGGTCGATAATATCAGAGATACGGCTTCAACATTTAAGCGGGCTTTCGTCGTAGAAACTATGGGTCGAGAGTGCGGATATCTAGCGGCCGTAACGGCTCTTTCAAGCGGCGCCGAGATTTGCGTGATAAACGAGATGAATTTTAACAAAAACAAAGCGGCAAAACATTTGAAAAAAGAGTTAAAAGAAGGCAGACGCTACATTCTAGCGATAGTATCCGAAGGAACCAAAGCGACGCAAGATATCAAAAACTGGCTTGAAGACGAAATAGGTATGCAAACGAGAATCACGATCTTGGGACATATACAAAGAGGCGGCAATCCAACCGTTCGCGATAGGATAATGGCGTTTGAGTTTATTATAAAAGCTGTAGATCTTTTGATAAACAACACTCAAATACAAAAAGCCGTGGGATATGAAAAAGGAAGATTTATCGACAGAGATATCTCTGAAATAAATAGTAAAAAATACACAATACCCTCTAATATTTTAAGAGATTTACGCTTTTTAGATTAAGGAAAAATCATGTTGCTTATACAAAATATGCGTTTGCAAGAGAGTTCGGTTTTTATTCGCTGCGATTTCAATGTGCCTTTAGACGATTTTGGCAATATTTTAGACGATAGAAGAATCAAGGAGACTCTGCCGACTATTTTGTATTGTCTAGATCATGGTTGCAAAATCGTGCTGGCAAGTCATCTAGGTCGCCCCAAAAACTCTTTTGATAAAAAGTATTCGCTTTTACCCGTTGCAAAGAGATTAAAT
>JALWKJ010000093.1:2922-4957 GCA_027081495.1 Campylobacterales bacterium
GAAACGATACAAGAACAAAGATAAAAAATCTAAAACACAAAGAGATTTTACTTCTTGAAAATCTTCGTTTCGAAAGGGGTGAAATCGCAAACGATACAACCTTCGCAAAAAAACTCTCCTCTTTGGCAAAATTTTATATAAACGATGCTTTTGGCGTATGCCACAGAGCTCATGCATCCGTAGAGGCTATAACCGCTTTTTACGACTCAAAACATAAAGGAGCCGGTTTTTTACTCCAAAAAGAGGTCAATTTTTTTCATACGGCTCTAATAGCCCCTCCTCATCCGTTTACTTTGATAGCGGGCGGAAGTAAAGTATCTACCAAACTTGAAGCGCTCAAACGCCTTCTTTTGAAAGTTGATAAAATGCTCATAGGAGGAGCGATGGCTTTTACATTTTTAAAAGCGCAAGGTTACGAGGTCGGCAAATCGATCGTTGAAAACGATTTAATCGACGATGCTAAAGAGATTATAAAACTTGCAAACAAATTGGGCGTTAAACTCTTTTTCCCGGTTGACTTCGTTATAGCCAAAGAGTTAAAGCAAGAAACAAGAAGTGAAATAGTAACTTTTTTGGATATAAAAAAAGATTATATGGGACTTGATATAGGTCCGGCTTCGATAACGCTTTTTCAAGAGGCGTTAAAAGATTCAAGGATTATACTTTGGAATGGACCTATGGGAGTTTTTGAAATCGAAAAATTTTCACACGCGAGTCTTGAACTTGCACGATTCGTATCGACTCTCGAAGCGACGAAGATAATCGGCGGCGGTGATACCGCCGAGATGGTTCATAAAGCGGGCGTTACAAAAAAGATGACATTCGTCAGCACGGGCGGCGGAGCTTCGCTAGAACTGCTTTGTGAAAAAGATCTTCCGGGAATCAAAGCATTATCACCGCCTAAATAAATCAATCTATCGATTGGATCATCTTTTCATTTTCGCTTCTCATACCGTCGCCGTTTTCATCAACCCAAATCTCGATTTGGTTTGAAGTGTTGATAGAAATCTCTATTTTGTGTCCGGCTCCGTCAAGCAGATGAATAGCTCCGCTTACCGTGCCGTTTTCATTTGCGGTTATCGCCGTTTTAGAAGGATCAAATGAGGGATCGACCTTAAAATAGTATTCATCCGTGCTTATTTCACCCGAAGCTATATAAAACGAACTTCCGCTCTCGCCCTCTTTCATTACCAAAGAAAGATCTCTTACGGATAGCTTCTTGTCGTTGGCAACTAAATCAAAATCCGTTTTTATATTTGTTTTGCCGTTGTTTGCAGTTACATTTATATTGCTTCCCTTTTTTAACATAAGGGAAAACTCGTTGTCTTTTATACTTAAATCTTCTAAAACCTCGGCTTTGCCTCCCGATTCTTTTGAATATATTTCAACATTTGCCAAACCGTTTATTGTCGTATATCCGTCAAAGCAGTTTATCGCTTTGAAAGTTATTTTTTGATGATTGTTTTGAGTATTGAAATCCATACTCCCGCTCTTGCATATGTTATCGCCGCTTTGGTCGCCGTCTTTACCCTCTTCGATCTTTAAAGCGCTGCTTCTTAATTTCGATGTTTGAATATTTTCGATGCCGGAATCCGTAGATAATTCTCTAAGATCGTTTATTGTGATGGCTTTTTCATTTTTTTCTATCTTTTTAAGTGGATTTTTTGCTTCTGAATTTGTGTTCCCGCAACCTCCGACAAACAAAGCTACTATTGTAACCGCTGAATATATTTTAATTTTACTGAACATTTCTCTCTCCTATATTTGATATTTAATATATTGTTATTATTTAAGCAATATTTTATAGTCTAGCACAATTTTAGATATAAATCAACTTAAAAACAGATGAAAAAAACAACTATCTTTGTATAATATTTTAGCGGTTTTTTACAAAAAGTATCAATGTTTTCTTAAACTTGTAGCAAAACTTAAATTAATCTTTTACCTAATGTAAATTTATTTAAAAATTTTATATTTTTAGTTAATATACAGAATTTCAAAAGCGCTATAAAATAGTGCATATCTGGTTCTAAAA
>JALWKJ010000094.1 GCA_027081495.1 Campylobacterales bacterium
CAGTGAAAGACGCCAGTTGGGTATTATTCTGAATGACGCCCGTCATGTAATGCGTATTGTTAAAAACAATCCTCATGATTTCTCTTTGGTTTTGCAGGAAGAGGGGTATAACACAGTTCAGAAACAAAAAAAAATTTTAAACGAAGCCAAACCCGTAACGTATCCCAAAAAATTGCCGCCCTTTATCAAAAAGCGGCTTTTGACAAAGAAAATTACGATATTAAAATATGATTCGGATTATTACTTTCAGATCAATCTGCCCGGACATCGTGTATTGGTTAAAAACAGAGCTTATTCCGACATCTTTTATTGGCTTTTTCTGGCATATCTTGCCGTTATTGCCATCATTGCCTTTATCTACACAGAACTTAAAAGAGCACTCAAGCCTATCAAAAATCTGGAACTGGAGATCAAAAAGTTTGGAGACGGGAGTGTTGATATCGATACCAGAAGTGATAAAAAAGATGAAATCGCATCGGTAGGAAACCAATTCTATAACGCCGTACAAAAGATCAATCTGCTTCAAAACACACGAACACTTTTTTTGCGAAATATGATGCATGAGTTAAAAACCCCTATCACCAAAGGAAAACTCTCTCTTTCACTCATGGAGGAAAATTCCGAGTCGGCTATGCTGGAGAGAGTATTTCATAAACTAGATGCACTCATCAATGAGATGGCGGATATTGAACGCATCACGACACAAAATATAACTATAGAAAAAAAATCGCACCGATTGATCGATATCGTTGACTACGCCAAAGATCTTCTATATCTAAAAGAGCGTCAACTCACACACAATATCTCGGATCAAACGATGGAATGCGACTTTAAACTCTTTGGAATCGCCGTTAAAAATCTTATCGACAACGGTATAAAATATAGTACAGATAACAAAGTCGAAATCAAAGTCGATATACAATCGATACAGTTTATAAATCGCGGCGTCCCTTTGCAAGATGCGTTTCAAACATATCTGGAACCTTTTTACAAAGGCTCCTTGACGATGAAAAACCAAAATGGATTTGGGCTAGGGCTTTATATTGTTTCAGAGATCATGAAGATACACGGTTTTGGTTTAGATTACAAGCGTCATGACGGAAAAAATATTTTTATAATAAAACCCTCTTAAGAGATAAAATCGCGTATGAGTTTACACTCTCATACGCGATAATATAAAAACGACAAATCGTTTACCATTCTATTTTATCGACTCCATGCCTTTGACTTACATTTAAATCGACAGATAAGCCTACATCGCCTTTTCCGGCCCAGTCTGCGGGTCTTTGGCTAAATGTAGCCGTAAAACTTTGAGTCTGCGCGTTTTTGTTGTATGGATCATATATTAGATACTTTTTGGGTTTATAATCCAAATTTACCACGGTAGGCGTTTTATGAGATGTTATTTTCATAAACTTCGAATCAACCTCATCTACACGAACCGCGCCGTATTTTGCCGTTATATTTTCGTTAGGTTCACCCGGATACGGATTGTAGGCGTCGGTTGTGTAACTACACAGATTTTCGTTTATATTTTCAAGTATGTACCAATTTACGCTATCTACACTCTCATGAAGCGAAGAGATACCGAATTTATCCTTTGTACACTCTTTGCAGTATATTTCATAAAATACTTTCGCTTTTAAATTTTTGCCGACGGCTTCTTGATCGGGTATATGCGCTCTTGCATATAAAAATTTTAAAGTTTTCGCACTCATATCGGTATCGGTTATCGTATCTACGCTTGCGTTGATATCGAGTATCGTAAATTTAAGAGGATTCAAGGCCTTATTGGCGTCTCGTTTTAGATTAAATTTCGCCTTCTTCGCGCCTGTTCCTTTGCTAAACAATATATCTTCTACTTTATAGTTATATGATGAAATACCTGTTTGTATAGTATGGGGAAGTTTTGATTTTAGTAAGCTTTCGGGAATTTTTACATCATTGATATCGCTATATTCCGCTACTATCTCATAGGTATTGTTAGTATCGCTCCACAAATCCGCCGTAAAAGATATATTTACATCTTTCGCATAACATCCGTTCGTAAAATTTTTAAGTTTTTGGTTTTTAGAATTTAGTACCGAAACATTTAAATCAAACGACGCCGCCATTAAATTCGCGTCGGGATCCGAAGAGTTGTAATCGTTATAATATGTATAGCCGTTTATCGTATCTCCATTTGCGAAATTCCATCCAACCGCCATTTTAGCGGCTTTTATCTCGCCTGAGATAGTCTGTTTTGGAGTAATCAATCTAAGGTTATCGGGAGTATCGTCTTCATCGACTTTGGCATACTCGCCGCCTATCAACTCTTTGGCTTTATATGAAAGTATTCCGACATCCGGATAATTTGCGCTCATAGACGCTATACCGTTTACAAACGGAGATTTTACATACGATACCGAAATATTTCGTTCACAACTGGAAGTTATCGGTTTTGTTTCGTTTATATCTATATCGTAACCGGTCGCATCTTGCATAAAATTCGCAACTATATTTCCATCCGCATCAAGCGCTTTGACGCTCAAATTGAAATCTTTCCCGGCTCTTAAAGCGGTATCCGGAGCGATTGGCGTCACCTGGACAACAAAACTATCGGGACGAATAGCGAAATCATCAAGCGAATCGGAAGTTTTACAACTATATCCCGCCAGAGGATTACAGACATCATCGGCAGCCGGATAACAGCTTTTCCAATCAAGCGCAATATTTCCAAACGAGTTTTCACAATAATATACCCGCGCGTTTACCTGTTTATTCGCTTTATCGTATTTAAACGGTGGTATTTCGACTCTACCGTTTGAACCGGCAAGATTTATATCGCCAAGATTTTTTATGACATTACCGGAAGCCGTATCGATAAGCATGACGCCCACCGTCGCGTTGAGATCTTTTAGTGCGCTTAAATTTTCGTCAAGAGAGACCAAAGAGAGATTTATATCTTTATTTACTATCTTCGTACTTATATTTGCATCCGTTATAGGTTTGCCTTTATCTAAAACATTAAATCTCGTAGCGGCAGGTTTATAGACCGTAGGTATTATTACTAAAGAGCCGCTGCATCTTTTTAATTCCAAATTCTTAAAATCGATTCCAAGCGTATCGTCCGTATAATTTACCCTATAGACTCTTTCGAGTGTCGCGGAAGCGTTTTTATCGTAAAAAAGAGTAGCTTTATATTCTACATCACTACTCGCTTTAGAATCAAGATAGCCGCCGCTCATGCCGCTGGCGGTCGTACCGATTCTAGCCGTTATGTTTTTATCTACGGCTTCGGCTTCGTCGTCGCCGCTTATATCGGTTTTAGCGATACCATCGATTTTAATGGAACCCGGAGAGTATTGAAGAGTATTTGAAGAGGGAATTAAAATAGAAATCTTTTCGGCTCTATCGATACCGTCGTTTTTAATAGTCGTTTTTACATCTAAAACCGTACCGGCGCTCAGAGGTTTGCCGTCGTATTTAAAACCGTTTAGGTAAAAATCTTCTACATAACAGAGTTGAGATTCATATATTTGCGTAGATAAAGCAAATACGCTTGGCTGATAACCGTCTCCGTTTGTGGCTATGGTAATAGTCGTAGATGTTTGATTGTTTTGAATTATACTACTTGTGTCGTAAACATCGATATCTATTCCGTTTTTATTGGGAGAATAGTAAGGATCAAGTTTTGAAGAGTCTATATCGGCGCCGAAATAACTTATCGAAGAGTTTAAAGGATCGTCGGAGGGATTTCTGGGATTTGAAAGCAGATGTTTCGTACCGTCTTTTTCAGATAACTTTAACATATCTCCTCTTGCCCATGTGCATCCTACTCCGACATCTCCTTCACCGGCAAAAATCATAAATTTCGAGTTTACTTTTCCCGTTTTTGGAGTTATAAAACCGCTCAAAGGTATGTCTATCGATTGAGCGACGCCGGCTTGCGTACAGTTATTGTCGTTTTTATAGTCGTTTGCCGCGCCGACATCATAAATACCCACAATTCCCATATATCCGTCAAATATAGACAAATTATTAAGCGGTAACGAACTGTTTTTATATGCGACAACCAACGCCCATCCGCCGTATGAGCCTCCGGGAGGAATACCCTCTTTTAAATCGATAACAACTATAGGATGACCGGGAGGCAAGTCGATTCCCTCTTTTGAATGAGGTCCCGTACGCGTATAGACATTTGCGACCGTGTACCACCCCTCTCCCGCTTTTTTTACGATATCCGTTACATCGGCGCTTGCTTGATAATAAAATCTATCTTTACTATAATAAACCCAATTTCGCTCATATGAGGGAGATGTCGGATCTATAGTCGCAAACGACGAAGAGCCGGGAGCTTTAAACTCTATCTTAGCCGTTTTATTTTTTTCAAACAAAACACCCTTGTAAAGCATACCCTGCCAATAAACTTTCGCCCATAAAATCTCTGAACCGGGTGGAAGATCGAGTTTTGCTTTTGAGATATTAAATATAGAACTATTTCCATCCGTGGGAGCGATATCGATCATATAAATACTATTATTTCTCACAAAACCCGGATCATCACAACTGCCGTCTTTGTCCTGATCGGCACATAAACTCATATTTCCGATGATTTTTATATCTCCGCGGACATTGTTTGAATATGCCAGCGTATAAGGTTTGGGCTTTGCACAAGTATAATCTATCCCGTAAACCGCCTGCATACAAAAAACAAAAAACGACAATAGTAGAGTATAACGCTTCATAACTAAACCTCTCTTTGCTATATTGCTATAAATAACATCGGCATTAATTATGAGAATTATAATATTTTTTTAATAAAAAGTCTCTATTTTTACAAACATGTGAAGCAATAACACATTTATTGCGCTATTGCTTCTACTTCTTAATCTACCAATCAATCTTATCAAACCGGTTTCGACTGTTTATAAGCATATCTACAGAC
>JALWKJ010000095.1 GCA_027081495.1 Campylobacterales bacterium
GGTCGGGGATATTATAGTCAAAAAGATTTTGAGATTTTGACGCGATGGAAAATAGAAGAGTTGAAAAAAAGGGGTATCGTAATCGATGATGTCTTTTTTTGTCCTCATGCACCTGAACTTCTATGCGAATGTCGTAAACCGAAAGCGAAAATGCTCCTTGATGCGCAGAAAAAATTTAATATAGATCTAAAAAATTCATGGATGATAGGCGATAAAAAGAGCGATATCGAGGCCGGAAAAAATGCCGGAGTCGGAAAGACTATTCTCGTTTTGGGGCATTCTATGACTCGAAACGAGAATGCGAACGCCGATTATAGCGTAAGCGAAATCAGCGAAATCGCAAAACTGATCAAAGACTAATAAGGAAGATCATCCGCTAGAATATAATGTTTCGTAACGCTTTTTTGACACTCTTTATTTTTAACCGTAAGGGTCAAATCCATCGATTCGAAAGTATTTGGATCGACATTTACCCATTTTACGGGTGTTATTGCCGAGTGTACATCTTTTTCATCCGATCCGACAAATTTCTTTGTAGCCGTCCATTCGCAGGTAGTCGTAGCTAGATCAATTTTTTCGCCGTTATATGTACTATCTTTGCAGAAAAATTTATACTGCATCGAATCGGCTTTTTCATATGTTATGACAGGCTCGATACCGCAAGTATGGGCTGGCGGCTCAGGCTCTTTTTCGTTATTTACTTTTAGAGACTGGCATGTTTGTTGAGATGCGTTTTTATCGTCGGTGACCTTTAAGCAAACGGTATGAATCTCTTCATTGCACGGCAGAGTGGGTTGACTTTGACTTTGCGAACCTATACTCTCGCCGTCAAGCGTCCATTCGTAAGCCGTTATAACGCCGTCTTGATCTTTGCTTTGAAGCGCCGATGCGTTTAGTAGGGTTCCGCATTTTGCTTCCGTCGGCAATCCCGTAATAACCGGAATGGGCAGCAGATTGCCGAGCAGATCTTTTTTAGTATCGCTAATAGTCACATTTTGACAACACGCGGATTCGCATCCGGTAAATATTAGTCCGCAGACCATGACAGAGCTAAAAAGAAATATTCTCATTCCAAAACCTTTTTAGTTTATATAATTTATTGCTTAAAATAACTTTAAGTTATCTCCATTATAAAAACTATTTACTTAAAAAACGCTTACATGCACTGATCGACCATAAGTTCCTTTTTAGGATAGAGATATACTTCAACTCTTCTGTTTAGCGCCATATTTTCAGGCGTTGTATTCGGTACGACAGGTTTTGCGTATGAACATCCTTTTTCATATACGGGGTTTGAAATACCGCCGTTTATAATCATATTGGCTACGGTTCTAGCTCTTTTTTTTGAGAGTGTTTGATTGTATGCGTATGAGCCTCTGTTGTCCGTATGCCCGACTACCTGAATGATTGTTTGTGGATAATTTTTTAATACCGAGATAAGTTTATTTATCTTAAATCTAGCCGTTGGAGTAGGTTGAGCGGAGTTTGTAGGGAACATCATTTTATCTCGAAAAGTTATTTTTACATAATTGTTACTTTTTGTAACAATTATATCTTCGTCGCTTGTCGCTTCGGCATTTGGAGATGTATTAACCTCCGTTTCAAGTGATTTTGCTACCTCCGCCGCCTGTTTATCCAGATTGTACCCTATCGCTCCGCCTATTGCCGCACCTGTAGCCGCGCCGATGATAGTTCCTTTCGTATCTTTACCCATGATATTGCCTAGGATGGCGCCGGCTGCCGCGCCTATGGCAACTCCGCTTTTTGTTTTATCTCCCATTTGTGTTTGGGTCGTACTTTGCGCGCAACCCGTCAAAAGAGCGACCGTAACTATTGTGCTTAATCCTATGATTTTTATGTTTTTTCGTTTCATGATAATTCTCCTAAAAATTTAAGTTTATAATCGAGTCCTCTGAAATATATGATTCTCGAACAACATCTACAGCGGCAGGGTCAAAATTTGGAACAAATTTTGGGAACCCGCCGTGAAGCCGTTTGAGAGAATCATATATTTTAGAGGACTCGATCAATTATATCACAAAAGTGCAATTATCTGCATTTTGTGATTATTGCGTCTTTTGTCGTATAGATAAAAAAATCTACGCGGCGGTTTGTCGTAGCGCACAGATTATGCGGTTCGTCGAGATTGCACTCTCTTTTTGGAATGGAGTTAGCGCAGCCTTTTGCGAGAATATCCTGTTTTAGCCCGCTGTTAAAGAGCATTTCGGCGACGGAAATCGCGCGCATGTCCGAGTAGTGCTGCATCTGCTTGGGAGTATCTTCATCATATGCATGACCGATTACCTGTATGATGATATTTGGTTTATCTTTTAAAGCGGGTATGATTTTTTTTATATAATATTTCGCTTCGTCGCTTAGGTTCGTTTGTGAAGGCTTGAACATCTCCCGCGCGTTAAAACTTATTTTAAGATATCTGTTTGTTAAAAATAGGGCGATATTGTCTTCGTTTTTTTCTTGCGATGAAGTGTCGCCTTTGATTTTAAGCGTAGCGTCGGAGTTGTTTTTAATTTTTTTTGCGATATCTAAAAGAACTTTGTTATCGATTTTAGATTCTTTATCTTTTTTTAGATTCTCGATTTTAGAAGTGTAGGTAACGGTTTTTACACTGCACCCGTATAAAAAAATAAAAATGATCAAAAAATAAAAATGATTTTTCATAGACGCTATAATACACAAAAGATTATAAATAAATACTATCAAGTGGCGTAAAAAGATCGATTTTACGGTGATTATCTCTTCTAAAGAAAATTTTTAGTAAAATAGGCGCTTTTATGATAATATGCATATTTAAATCAGGAGAAAATCATTGTTTGAAGCTCTATCGGAATCGTTCAAGTCCGCGATTAACAAAATTAGATTTGCCGATGATGAAAAATCGTTGAAAAAAGCCATTGAGACTCTAAAAAAATCTTTGCTAAAAGCGGATGTACACCACAAAGTGGTAAAAGAGTTGATTAAGAGTGTTGAAATAGAGACCAAGAGAAAGGGAATAGGTAAAGATAGTTTTTTAAAATCTTTGAAAAACGCTTTAACGGATATTTTGACGACCGCCGGCAATCAAGGTTTCGTTTTTGCGTCTAAACCTCCGACCGTGGCGTTAATGTGCGGTTTGCAAGGTAGCGGTAAAACAACGACGACGGTAAAGCTTGCTAATTTTTTAAAACAAAAGAAGAAAAAAGTGCTTATCGCCGCGTGCGATCTTCAAAGAATGGCCGCCGTAGAACAGTTAAAACAACTTTGTGAACAAAATGAAATCGATCTCTTTTTTAACGATGAAGAAAAGAACCCCGTAATTATCGCTAAAGATGCTCTTAAAAAAGCCAAAGAGGGTCTTTATGATGTATTGCTTGTAGATACGGCCGGTCGTTTGGCGATAGACGAAGAGTTGATGAAAGAGTTAAAAGAGATTAAAAAAACGCTAAATCCTCATGAAGTTTTTTATGTAGCCGATTCTCTTACCGGACAAGACGCCGTAAGAAGCGCCGCTACATTTAACGACAATATGCAGATAACCGGCGTTATACTAACAAAATATGACGGTGATTCCAAAGGCGGCGTCGCTCTTGGGATCGCAAGACAGCTTAAAATTCCTCTTCGTTTTATAGGTACGGGAGAGAAGATTCCCGATATTGAACAGTTTTTGCCCGAAAGAATAGTTACGAGACTTATGGGAGAGGGCGATCTTCTTACTCTAGCTGAAAAGACATCGGATGTCATAGATGAAAAACAGGCGAAAAAATTTACTACGAAAATCAAAAAGGGTCAATTTAACTTCAATGATTTTCTTGATCAGCTTGAGAGTATGAAAAAACTAGGAAGCATGAAATCTCTTCTTGGCATGATTCCGGGAATGAGTTCAATGGCTTCCAAAATAAAAGATATGGATCTTGAAAACTCTAAAGAGATACAACATATAAAAGCCATGATTAGTTCTATGACGCCAAAAGAGAGGGAAAATCCGACTCTTTTAAATAATAGCAGAAAAAAAAGAATCGCCCAAGGTTCCGGCTTATCGCAAATGGAAGTAAATCGCTTTTTAAAACAGTTTCAAAATGCCGCTAAAATGGCAAAGAAATTTTCAGGCAAAAAAGGAATGAAAGATCTTGAATCGCTAATGGCTCAGCAGAGTAAAATGCAAATTCCAAGGTAAATACAAGAAATCTCGGGTATAATAGCGCCCGCAAAGCCGTAACCAAATACAAAAAAAGAAAATAAACAGGAGAAGAGATGGCAACAGTAGTTAGATTAACTAGAATGGGAAGAAAGAAAAAACCTTTTTATAGAATAGTAGTAACGGATAGTAGAAAAAGAAGAGACGGCGGTTGGATAGAGTCGATTGGATATTATAATCCTTTGACGGAACCCGAGACGGTTAAATTCGATAAAGAGAGACTTGATTATTGGAAAAGCGTAGGCGCAAAACTTAGTGACAGGGTCGCTAGAATAACCAAATAATCATGGCCGATAAATTTATCTATACATTTGCAAAATTGATTGCAAGCAAGCCTGAAGAGATCAAGATCGAGCGAAAAGATATCGACGATACATTTTCCGAAATTACCGTAATCGCCGATAAAAGCGATACGGGGAAGCTTATAGGAAAAGACGGGAAAATGATTTCGGCTTTAAAATCCGTAATTTCGGGCTGTAAAGCCAAAGAGGAGAGAGCTTATCGGATAATGATCAAATCTCATGAAGAATAGCGATAAAATACACATTGCCACTATCGGTAAATGCGTGGGGCTTTACGGTGATTTGAAGCTCCATCTCTTTACGGACTTTCTAGAGCAATTTACAAGTAAAAAAAGATTTAAAATAGATACTGAAGAAGAGCTTACGATTCTATCATACGATTCAAAAAGATCTTTAGTGAGATTTGAGGGA
>JALWKJ010000096.1 GCA_027081495.1 Campylobacterales bacterium
AACTTTTAAGGGCTTTTAGCGTCTCTTTGGGTCTTTCTTCATGTGGCATATGTCCGCATTTTGGTATGATAACAAGCTTTGAATTTTTCAAATCTTTATGTAATCTATAAGCTTTTTCTTTTGGTAGGACTATATCGTTTTCACCTCATATAAGCATAGTCGGTATCTTAATAGTAGAATATTTTTTTGATATTTTATCTATATCTTTAGGAATAAGCTCTTTTGTAGTCTCAAAATATACGGATTTTGCATTTGGAAGATATAGATTTTTTGTATATTCCCTTACTATATCTTCAGGGATTTTACTATCGTCGTAAAATGCGTATTTATACGACTCTTTTACCTCAAAACTCGATGGAAGTATAAAAAAACCTATTTTCCCTATTATTGGAATTTGAAGCCATCTTATCAGTTTCGGAAGTTTTTGATCATAACAGGCGCTATCTATAAGAACCATCTTTTTTACTCTTTTTTTATCCATCAAAACCAAAGATAAAGCGACCCCTCCGCCGTAGGAGTGCCCTATAAGAATAATATTTTTTAAGTTTTTTTCTCTTAAAAATTTATCGACCAAAACAGCCTGATCGTAAACCGAGTATCTATTGTCTTTTGGTTTCGGGGATTTTCCAAAACCTTTTAAATCTATTGCATATATAGTAAAATATTTTGAAAGTTCAGGTATTATCCGACTAAAACTATACCAGCTTGTGCCAAATCCATGAAGAAGTACGATAGTCTGTTTATCTCTATTTTCAAAAACCCGTGCATGAAGTTTTATCTCTTCTTTAACGGGATCTTGTAAAACTCTTTTTTGCCAAGTATTGGGTACTTTTTGAGCACATCCGTAAAACATGAAAGCCGTAGCGAAAATCAATTTAACAGCCATGCACCTCATCGATCACTCCTTTTACGACTTTATAGATTTTTTCAACCGAGATCAGATCAACCTCTTCGCTTACGGAGTGAGGGAAACGGATATTTGGACCGATAGAAGCGATTTTTAAATTAGGATAAATATTTGAGATTACGGCGCACTCAAGCCCTGCGTGTATAGCCGTATATTCGCATTTTTTAAAAACCTTTTTCATCTCTTTAGATACAAGTTTTGAAAATTCATTTATCTGCGGTCTCCAGGCCGGATATTTATCATGAAAATCGACACCATAACCGTATCCTTCAAAAAATTCTTTTATACTCTTTTGAATCCGATTTAAACCTTTCTCATCCATAGCTCTAAGAGATACTTTAATACTACAGATATCATCGTACAACTCGACTATAGCCAAGTTTACGCTTATATATGGAATTTTTAACTTCTCATCAAACTCTCTTACGCCATGCGTAAATCTATCTAAAAGTTCCACTAAAGAAGAAGACTCTTTTATTACTCGATATCTTTTTTCTATTTTTTTTACTTTTACGATTTTATTACTCTTAAGCTTTTTGGGACTTGCTACAACGGCTTTTAAGTTTGCGGCGATAGAGTTTATCCTCTCTCCCGCTTTAATTTCAGCTATTTTTATCTCTTTGTCTTTGCAAAAATTCGCAAAAATCTTTATGGCATTTGGAATATTTTTATCTATATCCACTCCGGAGTGACCTCCCGGAAGTCCGAAAATTTCAATTTCATAAAAATCATCTCCCGATTCTTTTAAACGATAAGATTTTTTTGCGCATACATCTACGCCTCCGGCGCATCCGATATATACTTTAGCCTCTTCTTCGCTATCAAGATTTAGCAAAAATTCGCTTTTTATCGAAAAATCAAGAGCCTTTGCGCCTATAAGCCCAATCTCTTCATCCGCCGTAAATAAAAATTCACAATCTTTTTTTTCATCCATTAAAGCCATCATCATCGAAACTCCAATACCGTTATCGGCGCCTAAAGAGGAATTTTTTGCAAAAAGTCTATTGTTTTTTTTAATTACTTCGATATCTGGAGCTTCTGCGACACACACCATATCATAATGAGCTTGAAAACAAATAAGAGGTTTTTTACATCTAGCTAAAATATTTCCGCTATCGTCCGTAAAAACGCCATAACCTCTATTTTTCGCAAAATCTATAAGAAATTTTTTTAATTTTTCACTATTTTGTGAACAGTGGGGAATTTTTGTTATTTGCAAGAAATATTCAACTATTTTTTTCATAGGTATCCTTTAGGGTTCTAAACTAAAGGATACCGAAAATTTTAAAATTTATAGTTAAAACCTATTGATATATAAGGCATCCATTCATATTTATTTAGTTCTTCTTGCAAAGAAGCCATTTCGCTATCAAGTGAACTTTCGAGTTCATTTTTTATTTCTTGCTGCTTATCTTTTATCTCTTTGATTTTCGCTTCTTTAACCGGACCGTCAGGAATATCGGCAGTGGCCTTATCTATATCGAGAGCTTTACCGTATTTTAAAGTATATGACGCTTGCGCGGCTCCTTGATACGCTACCCCAAGGTCAAATGTAAATCCAAAACCGCTTTTTTTATCAAACGATGTATCCCAACCAAACCCCACATAAGGAGCTATCGGATCAAAATCTACTTTTGTCTTAATAGATCCTAAATCATCAAGACTATAACTATAATCTTTACCGTTAAATGTAAACTCTATCCTATCGGTATCTCTTGTATTTGGGGTTATATCTCCGTCAAGAACACTATTATTCACGATCATACCGCCAGTAAGTTTAAAAGATCCAGCAAACGGATGATAATCGCTCACTAGCATAAAATCCTCAAGCTTTAAATCGAAATTGTACTTTGTCGTGTCGTCGGTTACTTCATAATCGTTTATGCTAAATGTGTCAAAACCGGCTTTAATCGCGAAATTGTCGCTTATTTTTCCTTTTATAGTACCTCCCGGACCATATATGGCGCCTTGCAATCCGACGGAAGTTCCCTGATATCTAAAATCTGCTTGAGATAGGGAAATCAACAATGTAGATGCTATTAATATTTTTTTCATAATCTATAATCCTTAAAAGTGTTATTTACTTCCCATATCGACAAAATTTTAGTAATATTTAACTCTTTGCAAATGAGTTAAAGCGACGGCAATAGCATCCGTTATATCCATAGGTTTAATTTCTTGCGTAATTCCTAGAATTTTTTTAACCATAAAAGCGACTTGCTCTTTTTTCGCTTTGCCGTTTCCCGTTACTGCTTTTTTTACTTGAAGAGGAGTATATTCGCTAAAATTTCCGATTTCTTGCAGTACCTTCAGACTTAAAGCGCCTCTAAATTGAGCGAGTTTTATAACCGTTTTCGGATTATACGCATAAAATATATCTTCGATAACTACTTCATCTATCTTTTTACCTTTAATTATAAGATCAAACCCTTCGACAAGCTCCATGATTTGATCTTGCAGATTTTTTGTTTTTATCTTGATAATACCGGCTTCTAAAAGTATAGTCTTATTTTTATTTTTTTCTAAAATCGCATATCCGCAGTTGATACTGCCGGGATCTATACCGAGTATAACCATTTCTATCCTATCTATTTTTATTTTTATTCACATACTTTTCACAATGTGAAATAGTATTGAATTATTTTAATGAATAGTTAATATTTTACACATATCACTTTATTCACATGTCCATGTGGAACTCTTTTTTTACCTCGCTATGCGAAAACCTTTTAAAACTTCCTATTTACAAGGCATAGTAAAGTTATTTTAGATAATTTTTGCTAAAATATTCACATATAAAGATTTTATGTGAATAAAGGAGGTTTTCTTGTCGCCGGATATAGTATTAGATCTCCTTAAAAATGAATTTCCACATGATGAATATAACAGATATATCATAAATCTTTCTTATGATGAAAAAAACTCGACTTCCGATAAAATCGTCTTTTTAGCGCCGAATATACTTATGCAAAAATATATTCAAACAAAATATGCGGATAAAATAGCACGAATTTTCGAATCCCCAAAAGGCTTTATGCCCGCAATCACAATCAATGTGAAATCTTTCACAAACGATGTGAATAACACCCAAACTAACGACATACCCGCAGCGTCAAAAAATATCTCTACAATCTTAAACGCATCATATACTTTTGAAAATTTTGTAGTAGGCAGTTCAAACCAACTTGCGTTTGCCGCGGCAAAATCAGTCGCCCAAAGCCCAAATCAACAATACAACCCGCTTTTTATCTATGGAGGCAGCGGACTGGGAAAAACCCACTTGATGCAAGCTATCGGAAATTTTGCCATCAAACAAAATAAAACCGTTATATATACGACAAGCGAACAATTTTTGAACGACTTCATTTACAATGTCAAGAACAACACTATGGATAGATTTAGAAAACGATACAGACAATGCGACTTCTTGTTAATCGACGATATTCAGTTTTTAAGTAACAAAGAACAGACATTGGAAGAATTTTTTCACACCTTCAACGAACTTCATACTCTCGGTAAACAGATCGTACTTACCTCGGACAAACCTCCGAAAAAGATCGCCGGTTTCGAGGAGAGACTTACCAGCAGATTTGAATGGGGATTGATGGCGGATGTTCAACCACCGGGGCTTGAAACGAAAATATCGATTATTAAGAAAAAATGCGAGCTTGATTTAATAGACCTAAACGATGAAGTAATCTACTACATAGCCACACATTTTCAAGACAACATAAGAGAGATCGAAAGCGCAATCAGTTATCTTGGCGCCCATGCAAAAATGCTCTCAAAAGAGATAACGATCGAATTTGCCACAGACGCAATGAAGGATCATATCAAAGAGAACAACATTGATATCTCCTTAAACGATATCATACGAGTCGTAGCGCGTGAATTAAATATCAAACCGACCGATATAAAATCGAAGAAACGAAGTTCGCCGATCGTAGAAGCTAGGAGAATCAGTATATATCTCGCAAAAAAGCTGACCAAAAACAA
>JALWKJ010000097.1 GCA_027081495.1 Campylobacterales bacterium
GTTATGGATAGTAATGATCTTGAAAAAGAGAGAGGAATTACGATACTGTCCAAAAATACCGCTATCAACTATAAAGATTATAAAATAAATATCATAGACACTCCAGGTCACGCCGATTTCGGCGGTGAAGTTGAAAGGGTTTTAAAAATGGTTGACAGCGTTTTGCTTCTTGTCGATGCGCAAGAAGGCGTTATGCCTCAAACAAAGTTTGTTGTTAAAAAAGCGCTTGAACTAGGACTTAGACCTATAGTTATAGTAAATAAAATCGATAAACCGGCAGCCGAACCGGATAGGGTGGTGGATGAAATCTTCGATCTATTTGTAGCTCTTGACGCAAACGATGAACAGCTTGAATTTCCGGTAGTTTATGCGGCGGCAAAAAACGGATATGCAAAACTAAATCTTGAAGATAAAGATGAAAATATTTTACCGGTACTAGATACGATTATAGAACATGTACCTCCATCATCGGGGAGTATCGACAATCCGTTGCAACTTCAAGTTTTTACGCTCGATTATGACAATTTTGTAGGTAAAATCGGAATTGCTAGAATTTTTAACGGAAAAATAAAAAAAAATCAAAGTGTCACTTTGATTAAAGCCGACGGTGAAAAAATAAACGGTCGTATTTCAAAACTTATAGGATTTTTAGGGTTGGATAGAATAGATATAGATGAAGCTATAAGCGGCGATATAGTAGCGATTGCCGGCTTTGAGACGCTAGATGTAGGCGACACTTTGGCTGATCCCGAAAATCCCGTAGGACTTGATCCTCTTCATATAGAGGAGCCGACGCTTTCGGTTGTTATGTCGGTGAACGATTCCCCGCTTGCCGGAACTGAAGGAAAATTTGTTACTTCAAATAAAATAGCCCAGAGACTAGAGGCTGAGATGCAGACGAATATCGCCATGAAGTATGAAAGCAGCGCGGAGGGAAGTTTTAAAGTTTCAGGAAGAGGGGAACTTCAGATTACTATTTTAGCGGAAAATATGAGAAGAGAGGGATTTGAATTTTCTCTTGGTCGTCCCGAAGTGATACTAAAAGAGGAAAACGGTATAAAAATGGAGCCGTATGAACATTTAGTTATCGATGTACCGGATGATTTTACGGGTGTCGTTATAGAAAAACTTGGGCGAAAAAAGGCGGAGATGAAATCTATGACTCCAACAGGAGACGGACAAACGAGAATAGAGTTTGAAATTCCCGCAAGAGGACTTATCGGTTTTAGAAGCCAGTTTTTAACGGATACAAAAGGCGAAGGCGTAATGAACCACTCGTTTTTAGAATATAGACCTCTTACAAGCGGGATAGAACATCGTATGAACGGCGCGCTCATTTCTATGGAGAGCGGCGTGGCTTTAGGATTTTCTATTTTTAATCTGCAAGAAAGAGGAGTTATGTTTATAAAACCTCAAGATAAAGTATATGTAGGCATGATTATCGGTGAACACTCAAGAAGCAACGATCTTGATGTAAATCCTATAAAAGGAAAACAACTTTCGAATGTTAGAAGTTCCGGCGCGGATGAAGCTATAAAACTCGTACCTCCAAGAATACCGACGCTTGAGAGCGCTTTGGAATGGATAGAAGACGATGAGTTGGTAGAAATCACCCCAAAAAGTATAAGAATAAGAAAAAGATTTCTTGATCCCACAGTCAGAAAAAGAATGGCGAAAAAGGCAAAAGCATGAAAAAACTGATAGCTTTGATGAAGTATATACCGATGATTTTAATGATAGTTCGCAAATTTAAAAAGTAATGATATAATAGCTTACAAATTTTTTAAAGGAGCATAAACTATGGAACTAAATGATTTAGTACAGATGGGTACTCAACTTTTTAAAGATAAGCTCGGTGATCAGGCAAGCGAACTTGATGATAACTCTATCATGGACGCATTGAGCGGACTAATATCGAATGAAGAGGGCGGACTTGATATAAGTAATATTCTCTCTTCTTTGACGGATGGAAATCTTGGAAGTATTATCTCTTCATGGGTTGGAAGCGGTGAAAATGAAGCTGTTGACGGTAGTGTTCTATCAAGCATACTCGGCAATGAACAGATTTCGGCTTTTGCCGAAAAATTGGGTCTTGATCCCGATACCGCGGCGGAAGGATTAGCCGATGCCGTACCTAATATGGTGGATAAAGCTACGGGAGACGGCTCTTCGATTCTTGATTCTTTTGGCGGAATTGACGGTATAATGGATATGGCAAATAAATTTTTTAAATAATACACATTACATTAAAGCCTCAAATATTGGGGCTTTTTCCTCTTTGAAATTTATTTGTTAATCTTTTATTAATAATTTGATCCAATTTTACGATATACTTCCAGGTTACATATCAGTATGTAAATAAATATAGGAGAAAATTATGGCTTTATATGATAGAGACTATGTGAAAAATAGAACTATAACGACTGAAACTTCCGAAGTTCAAAGAGAAAGCGATCTTGCTTCTTTAATTAAAGGAACATATCAACTTTTTGCCGCGACTATGGTTTCCGGCGCCGCCGGCGCCTATATAGGGATAGGGGTTGCGAATGTTATTGCCGCAAATTATTGGTGGATAGCGATTCCTTGGATGTTGTTTGGAATGTTCGGTCTTATGATGGTGAAAGACAAAACGCCGCTTAATTATGTTGTTCTTTTCGCATTTACATTTGTCGGCGGGATTATTATGGCGCCTCTTCTTAGTAATGTGTTAGGTATGAGCGGAGGCGGGGCGCTTGTCGCAAACGCTTTTATAACCACTTCGGTAATATTCGGTGCGTTAAGTATATACGCGATGAACAGCAAAAGCGATTTTTCATCTTTGGGAAAACCGCTTATGATCGCATTGGTTATAGTTATTATAGCATCGCTTTTAAATATGTTTTTGTTTAAAAGTCCGATAATGCATGTTATTATGTTAGCGGGTATTGTTCTTTTAATGAGCGGATTTGTGCTTTATGATACTCAAAACATTATAAAAGGCGCATACAGTACGCCCATAGAGGGAGCTTTTTCACTCTATTTGAACTTTTTTAATATGTTTACCGCAATTTTACAACTTTTTGGAATATTCGGCGGTGACGACTAAAAAAGAGAGGGAAAACTCCCTCTCTAGTTTATATAGATTGATAGATGCAAATCTAAATCGTCTTCGTGAAGGCGTGCGAGTAGTAGAAGATATAGAACGCTTTGTTTATGACAATAAAGAAATTTCCAAAAAATTAAAATCCATTCGACATAAATGTAAAATAAAAGAGTATCGTAAATATTTAAAAAATAGAAATATCGCCGGCGATATACTGAAAGAGACGATAAAATCAGAATCAAAGAGAGAAAATATTCATGAAGTTTCGATCTCAAATATAAAAAGAGCGCAGGAAAGCGCAAGGGTTTTAGAAGAGTCGCTAAAGCTTATCGACGAGAGTGAAGCCCAAAAGTTCAAAAATATTAGATACGAACTCTACGATATCGAAAAAAGTCTTAGTTTCTTGGTGCGGCGATAACCCTTCCTTTAATAAAAACGACTTCAAATTCAAGATAATCATGCGGATAATTTTCTATAAGCGTTTTAGTATCTCTATAGCAAAGGCGTTTCTTCCCGCCGCTTACTCCGCTTTGTTTTATGTATCGAAATTTTGATAAGTTATCGTCAAAATATAATTTATAATTTTTTACTTCATAAGAGTAGTCGTAATAGTTATCCAAAAGTTTTAAAAGCGTATCGACCGAGGGTAAAAAGTTCTCTATATCAGTCATTTCGTAAATAGTTTTGAAGGTATTATCGCAAAAAATCGCAAAAGCTATTTCATCGGTTATATTTGATATGTTTTTCAAAAGAGATTTTAGATCATATGCCCATTGAAGAGCGGAAGAGGATATGGTTATGTCGAATGTACCGATAGATTTTAAGAGTTCGTAGTTTTCAAAATCATCATGAAAAAGAGTGATTTTCTTGTTTTTAGGATGAAGAATGCACATTTGATCCGCTTTGTCTATACCGACGAAAGAATCGAATTTCCAATCTAAAAGTTTATAGATCGCGCCGCTTCCGCATCCAAGATCCAAAATTTTTTTCGGCTTAGAGTCTATAATAGAAACGAGTTTTTTCGCGACTTTTTTTTGAATGATATTATAATTGTTGTAGCTCTTGGCGCGTCTGGAAAATTCATCAGTATGCCGTTCTTTAAAGCCCCGTTTTTTCGTCATTTAATAGTACTTTTAAATAGTTTGGGTATAATCGCACAATTATATCTAAAAAAGGTTTTAAAAATGAGTTCAATCCTTTTGATTATACAGTTTTCATTAGCGGTCGTGTTGACTATAGTGATTTTGTTACAAAAAAGTTCGTCTATAGGACTTGGAGCTTACAGCGGAAGCAACGAGTCTGTTTTTGGCGCCAAAGGACCCGCCGGATTTTTGACAAAACTGACTTTTACGCTAGGGTTGGCTTTTGTTATAAATACTTTAGCGTTGGGTTATGTTTATAATGAACAAAATAAAGGTTCGATTATAGACAGCGTCGATACTACAAATATACCCGCGGCTCCTATATCGCCTGCGGCACCGGCAGCTCCTCTAGTTCCTTCGGCGCCGGTAAGTAAATAATGGAGATCGTTATGACACTTGAAGAGATTTACAAACATCAAAAAGAGGGTAACGACAAAGCGATTGAAGCGTTAAAAAGAGATTTTACCACGCTTAGAAGCGGCAAAGTATCAACTTCTATAGTAGATCATATAAAAGTCGATTATTACGGTACTCTAACTCCTCTTTCTCAGGTTGGATCCGTATTGGTAACGGATGCTACGACTATAACCATATCGCCTTGGGAAAAGAATCTTTTAGGGGAGATAGAAAAAGCGATTCAAAGCGCTAACATAGG
>JALWKJ010000098.1 GCA_027081495.1 Campylobacterales bacterium
ATATATCACCGCACCAATAAACATTTTTGATTATTGAGAGTGTTTGTTGGTGCGGTGATAATTACGGCAAAAGGTTCGGGTTTTTTTATCTTTTTAAGACTCTCTTTTGCTAAAAAGAGTTCGCTTTTGGATAAAATCCGTAAAACTTTACCGTCATATTCGCATTTTATCGAAGAAAGGGATCTGTTTCGCATCAATGCTTCGGTAAGCGAGAGTATGAAAACAAGCCACCGCATAGTATCATGATCGGGTAACAAATCTTTATAGATTTTATATATTTTATTATCGACTTTTGCCTTTTGCGAAAAAAGAAGAAGCGCCGATATCAAGATTTTCTCCCTATGGGAAAAAACGAAGTTTAGATTTTCAAGCAAAAAGAAAAAACTATGATCGCTGTTTGAATAGATATTTAGACGATTGAAGATCAAAACTAGTTTTGCCGCAAGTTGCAGCTCGTTTTGAAATTTTCTCTCTTTATCAAACTCTACATGCAAAACGGAATATAACTCCTTGCATATTCTATACGAGTGGGCGCAATGCTTTGGAAGAAGAGCGAAACGATCTATCAGACTTTTAATGCTGACATTAAAATTGGATGGAAATTTTAAATTGCTGTTTCTTAAAATATCATACAGATAAACACCTTCTCTAACTCCGGCTTTACTCGTGATAACACTTTTAGTTTTAATTTTTTTATTTAAAACATAAAAAATAGTACTTCCTTCACGGATAGTATCGTATCTGCTTGAAGATATAGGCGTCTCTTTAAGCGCCAATACGGAAGATTTCGCTACCTTTTTGATAAATTTTTCATAATCACTATATCTATATTCAAACGCGTGAAGCGTATCGATCGGATAATTCTCTTCTCTCATAATCGCCTTTGATAGCGCGCGAATAGTTCCGCCGATCCCTATGACCTTTTTGGAATAAAAATGAGCGGGAAGTCGATCGACTATCTCTTCTACAAACGCCCTCGCCTCTTTAAACCCCTTTTTTTTATCAAAAAAAAGCTCTTTTAGTCTCACCGTTCCTACATCCAAAGAGATAGTGTCTATTATCTTTGAATTTTTTATTTTAGCCAATTCGGTCGATCCGCCGCCGATGTCTATAGTAGTGGCTTCATCTATAAAAGGGAGAAGATTAACGGCTCCCAAAGCTCCGAAAAAAGACTCTTTATTTCCGTCTATTACTCTGATATTGAGTTTTAGTTCCTCTTTTATCCGATTTATAAACAACTTCTGGTTTGGAGCGTCTCGAAGAGCCGAAGTGGCAACGCAAAAAAGCTTTCTGGATTTGTAGCTCTTGGAAATTTCGACGAAATCACAAAGTGTTAAAAAGGCGTTTTGCATCGCTTCTTTTGTCAATAAACCGTCATTTTCGTACGCGCCTTCTCCTATTCTAACGCTGCTTCTAGCTTTTTCTATGAGATGAAACGCAAATCTCGAGCTTTTTTCATAAATGACCAAAGTCATGGAGTTAGAACCTATATCGATTATCGTAGTTCTTTTTGCCATTAGGGATTGTTTCTTTTAAATTTTTTCAAAAGAGTATCTCTGTCTCTTTCGTATCTTTCATCTATTACTATGGCCTCTACCGGACAAACAGCCGAACATGAGGGGTTTTCATCTTCTTTATAACCTACGCATTCGGTACATAAAGATTCGTTTATTATATAAATAGGATCGGCGCATTTTACGGCGCCGCTTGGACAAACTTCAAAACAGGCATCGCATGCGATGCATTCATCTATGATCTTTAACGCCATTTACTCTTATGATTCTCGTTTTAAAACCCCGAAAATCCCCCTCCTTTTACCGAAAGGAGCTTCATCCATAGGACAATAATTTTTTGAACTGATAACCGCGGTAGCTATGGCTCCGGATTTTCCGTCTCTTCTATTTTTTATGCTTAATTTCGCTCCGATAGCATCCGCCGCTCCTTTTGCCAGAAAAAGTCCAAGACCCGCTCCGCTTTTATCTCCGACTCTTTTAAACGGCGCAAAAAGATCGATACTTTCGTCTATTCCCTCTCCTTCATCGATGATTTCTATTTTGAAATCATCTCCTATGAGTCTCGTTTTTATCAAAACGGTACCGTTTTTTGGAGTAAATTTCAAAGCATTTTGCACAAAATTTTGCAATATATGCATCAAAAGCGACGGCTGCGTTATGATACAATACTGCTCCGGTTCAAGATCAATTTTAATCTCTTTTTGTTTGTTTTTTGCAATCAACTCAAAGTCTTTTGCTTTATCTTTTATAAACTGAACAAGATCGACTTCAACCGGCTTGTCAAATTGAGCGCCCTCCTGGCGACCTATATTTAAGATAGAGCCGATCATAGTACTCATCTCGTCAATAGTTTTATTGTTAACGCGCAAAGTCTCTTTATATTTTTCTATGTCTCTATCTTTTATGAGTGTTACTTCATTTTTCGTCTTCATTACCGCAAGCGGAGTTTTTAATTCATGAGCCGTGCCTATAAAAAGCTCTTTTTGATATTTTACGAAGTTTTGAATTCTCTCTATCAGTTTATTTACGCTCTCTCCAAGAGATTTATATTCATCGGGCAAATTTCCCGTATCGATCTTTTCAAGAAAATTTTCATTCATCCTGGCAAGTCGTCTGTTGATTGACTTGACGGGATACAAAAGCGTTTCCGATAAAAACATCGCATAAGCCAAAATAAGCACCAATGTTAGAATATTTGTTATAACGATACTTTTTTTGATCTTTCCAAGCAGCGCTTTGGTTCCGGAAATATCCCGCTCGATCTTCAAAAAACTCGATCTGGCTTTATTATAGGGATAAAATATAGTTATATACGGTTTTTTATCTTTTACATACTGTTCGTAAAAAGCATAAGGTTTTTTATCCACACGGATTACGACGCTCATTTTATCGGAACCGAACTCTCTGCTTAAATCCGACGATAACGATTTATTGTTTTGAAACGGTAGTTTAGATTTCGAGTTTTTTATGTAAGCTACGGCTTCATTTTTCAAACTTGCCGATATATCGTCATATATCTGAATTTTGATATAATAATACAAAACAACGGAAAAGATCACAATCAGCACCGACGATGCGGCGACTAATTGTATGAGAAATTTACGCTTTATACTTTTTTCGGAAAACAAAATCTATAGCCTCTTCGTCTAACAGTCTCTATCGTAGATATGTTCAGAGGTTTATCCATTTTTTGTCTTATTTGATTAATTGCGACTTCAATGACATTTGGAGTTACCAATTCAGGCTCTTCCCAGATAGCATCCAAAAGCTGCTCTTTTGATACTATCTGATCGCTGTGTCTAGCAAGATGCGTTAATACCTCAAAAGGCTTGCCTTTAAGCTCTATATCGATATTTTTGTATGTAATTTTCTCTTCGTCGGGATCGATCATCAGCTCATCTATTTTGATTACATTCGTACCGCCGAATCTCAATCTCGCCTCGATTCGAGCTACGAGAATATCAAAATCAAACGGTTTTTTTATGTAGTCGTCCGCACCCGCTTTTAACGCTTTTATCTCGCTCTCTTTATCATCCTTTGCGGAAAGAACGACGCAAGCGGTTCGCGGAGTTTTTTGCTTTATAAGAGTTACAAGCTCCACTCCGTCGCCGTCTGGAAGCATCCAATCGGTTAAAACCAAATCATAGTTTCTGATTCCTATATAATACTCGGCATCCTTAAAGTTCTCAGAGCTGTCCGCCTGATAACCATACTCCTGCAATCCCTCTACCAGTGTTTTGTTAAGTGTTATTTCATCTTCCACAATGAGTACTCTCATTATTTCCCTTTCAAAAAAAATTTGACAAAAGTATAGCATAATTTCAGCTAAATATAAAGACTTTTTAAAAAAAATTTAATAATTTTTCATTTTTTCGACAGAAACTGTGCAATTTGTAAGAATATTTGGCTTTGTAAGTTTGAGTTTTATACTTTTTATAAAAGAAAAGCGATTTTTTATTTCGTTTATGATCTCCAAAAGCGCATCTTCGATCAAAAAATATTGACCGTTTTTGAGCTTTTTTTCAATTAAATCGGAAACTTTCGCGTAATCGACAAAATTTTTTTCTCTTTTTTCATATACGATTTGACAATCAGCCGTAACTTTTTGCGGCTTTATCCTCTCATGATCCAATATCCCTATAATAGCTTCAATTTCCAAATCTTCTATATATATAGTAAATGTCATAGAATTAAACTTATGCTATTTTTTTCTCTTCTCCTTTTAAGAGGCGAATTATATTATCCGTATGCTTATAAAGAATTATAAGGATAATGATGACTACGGGCGTATGAATCATGTGCGGATAGAGAACAAAAGAGCCGACACCCGTCGCCAAAACACCGAGAATCGATGAAAGAGACGATATTTTTAATACTTTCACGCTCACTATCCATACGACGACTCCTATCATCGTACAAATCGGGAGCAAAACAAGAAGCACTCCAAGACCGGTAGCAACCCCCTTGCCTCCTTCTCCCCATAAAAATATACTAAAACAGTGTCCTATAACCGAAAATACCGCAATCGCCCAAAGTGTCGCTTCGCTAACACCCGCGGCATATCCGAGTCCCAAGACGAAAACGCCCTTTAAAGCGTCAAAAAGCAGCGTGGCGATAGATAGTTTTTTAGCGAGCTTGGGGTTTTTCTTTTTTAAAACCCGTAAAACATTTGTAGCTCCTATGTTGCCGCTGCCCTCTTTTTTGATATCTATATCCGTAAAAAGCTTGGTAAGAACCAAGCCAAAAGGTATGCTTCCTACAAAATACGCCAATAAATAAAACTGAATATTGGTATTTGAAAAAAAATCGATCATCTGTTTCC
>JALWKJ010000099.1 GCA_027081495.1 Campylobacterales bacterium
AAATAGCAATAATAAATAATTCGACATCTCTTGCAACCAGAAGATTGTCAAAATTTCTTGAAAATAGAACTGTCAAACTAAAATTTGAAAAAGATTTAAGCAGGTCTCCTCAAAAAAAATTAGATATTGTGTTCTTGGAATTTTCGATGAAAGGTTTTTTTATTTGTTTCGCTTTATATTGTTATCAATATGTTATATGGTATATGCAAGGAAAAATTTTATGAAAAAAACTTATAACTTATTAAAAAATAAATAAAAACAAATAAAAGTAAACAAGCAAAGTAAACAGATAGTAAATATAATTTAATATTTCTTAAGAAAAGTGTGTTATAATTTCACTTGTAAATATTTTAAAATATTCAAGGAGTTGAAATGAAGTTTACAAAACTTAGTATAGCTGCGCTTATGGTAGCTGGATTCGCAAGCAGTGCTACGGCAATGGATCTTAGCAGTGTAACTGTTAAGCCTTATGCGCAAGCTAAATTATATTATGAAGCTACGGATAAAAGCGGAAACGATCTTTTCTCTCAAGCCGGTGCGAGTGGACAAGCGCTTTTGACAGCCGGTGTAACCGGTAAGTTTGATAGTTGCTGGGGATATGGATTTGAGTACATGATAGCCGATACTCTCGGTCTTGAAAATAATCTTGTTTCAGGCGTAAGAATGGGTGCCGATGAAAACGGAAATCCTTTGCAAACTCAAGATTGGGCTTCTCAAGCTTATGTAACATATAGTCCTTGCGATACGATTTTGTCTAACACAACATTGAAAATTGGTCGTCAATTTTTAAGTACTCCTCTTGCGTTTACTGAAAAATGGAATATGACAAGAAACAGCTTTGACGCTATAGTCGCAATTAACCAAGACATCAAAAATGTAACTCTTGTCGGCGCATATGTAGGTAGAGGGAACGGCGCTAAAGTTGCTGTTTCAAACGGTGATAGATTTGCTTCATACGGCGCTAACGCGGGTAAGGCAAAAGGAGCTTATGCGGTAGGAGCATTGACAAAATTTATTGACGGTCTTCCTATAAATGTATGGTATTACAATCTTGTAAGTACTGCTGACGCACTATGGGCGGATGCGGATTTTACATATAAACTAGCTGATGATATGGCTTTTGACATCGGTGCGCAATACGGTTCAATTATGCCAAAAGGCTCACTTGACGCGCTTGATGATTCAAGTGGATTCGGTGTAAAAATCGGAACAAAAATCGGTATGTTCAATGTAATGGCTGCATATACTTCTATGGATGACAAAGGTACTATCGCGCTTGCGAATACCGCAACAATGAATATGTCTGATGGAACAGGTGCAACCGGCGGTAAAAAAACACCTCTTTATACCGCTAACATCTATACTGACGGTACGGCCGTAGCTATTCCCGGATCTGACGCTTGGAAAGTAAAAGCGGCTGCAAAAGTTGCTGGAATCGGTAAGTTTATTGCCCAGTACAACTCTTGTACAAACGATGACAATAATCCAATGCACAATGTTGATGAGCTAGATCTTATCTATGCTACGAAAGTTGCGGGAATTAATGCAAAATTTATCTATATGATGAGGGATGTAACCGAAGGTGCCGTTAAAGATAGCGGTTTAAAAGACGATACAAATCACTTCAGAGTTATCCTAGCTAAAAACTTCTAATAAAAGTTTATGCTTTTAACGACAAAGGTTTTTGCCTTTGTCGTTTTTAAACAACTACGAATATTTCGGTCACTATTAGGATTGAAAACAGAATATTAAAAAACATCTTCTCTCGTTTTAGAAAAGCCACCCTAAATCTCTTTATTGAATCGTTTCTGCCGCTTCTTGTTATCTTTCCGTCGATATATTTTATGGAATGAATTTCAAGCGATTCTATCTGCTCCTTTGTTAAAGGAGTTTTGCCTTGAGAAACTAGGAAAAGAGAGTATTGGCGATTTAAAAAACGGGCGATTTTCGAATTTAACTCTTTGTGCGACTCTATATCGTCTAATGCCGAAGTCACGATCGCTCTTGCTTGAAGTATGTTTATACCAAGAATTATATGCATGATCATAGCAAGCAGAGTAAAGTTTGGATGATAGGATATCATTAGAAAATAACCCAAAAACATTGCAAAAAATACGAAAACGAATGTTAAAAAATCCATTTTATTTATGGCTTTATAGGGTGTTAGATCAATCTCAGCCGCTATATCTAGCCAGACTTGATAGTCTTGTACCTGTTTTTTTATAGCTGTAAACATACTTTTGCCTTTTTTGTAAATCTCTATTTTTAGATCGACATATTAAGAGGAACATTAAATTCTATGGATTTTTTTTGTAAAAAAATAGTATCATTTAAGCATAAAAGGAACTAAATGACACAACAAGAGTACAAAGAGAAAGTAGCTTTGCTAAAAAAATACGCCTATGCATATTATGTAAAAGACAATCCTTTGGTTACGGACGAAGAGTATGATAAACTCTATAAAGAGATCGAGCGTTTTGAAAGCGAACATCCGAGTCTAAAAGAGCCTGATTCACCTACCACAAGGGTAGGCGGTGAAGCGCTCGAGGGATTTTCAAAAGCAAAACATATAAAACGCATGTGGAGCATGGAAGATGTTTTTGATCTAAACGAGTTAAAAGAGTGGTTAAATAGAGTTGAAAAAAATCTTCATCTCAAGCCTTCATACTATTGTGAGCCGAAATTTGACGGTGCGAGTTTAAATCTTTTGTATGATAATGGGTATCTAAAAAAAGCCATTACTAGAGGCGACGGTATCGAGGGGGAAGATGTTACGCAAAACGCAAAAACGATAAGATCGATTCCGATAAAAATATCTTACGATAAACTCATAGAAATCCGCGGTGAAGTAGTGATAAAAAAAGAGGATTTTTTTGAGATTAACAAAGAAAGAGAGAGAGAAGGTGAAACGCTTTTTGCAAATCCTAGAAATGCCGCCGCCGGAAGTCTGAGGCAACTTGATCCTAAGATAACGGCAAAAAGAAGGTTGTTTTTTTATCCATGGGGCATAGGTGAAAATAGTCTCAGTTTTTCGCTTTTGAGTGAGAAAATGTCGTTTGTCTATAAGCTGGGTTTTTTATCGCCTCCGTTTCATCAAAAATGTCAAAATATCGACTGCATCGAAAAGGTATATAAAAAAACAGTTAAAATGAGAGATGATTTTCCCGTTATGATGGATGGTTTGGTTGTAAAAGTAGATGAAATAGATTTGCAAAAAAGACTTGGATTTACGGTTAAATATCCTCGCTGGATGTGTGCTTATAAATTTCCCGCAATTGAAAAAAGTACTAAGATAAAAGATATTATTTTACAAGTTGGAAGAACCGGCGTAGTTACTCCTGTCGCTGTTGTAGAGCCTGTAGAGATAGAAGGAGTGGTGGTTGAAAGAGCCACTCTTCACAATTTTGACGAGATTGAGCGAAAAGATATTCGTATAGGGGATAGAGTTATCATCATACGAAGCGGCGATGTCATACCCAAGATCATTAAAGTTTTGGAAAATTTCAGAAACGGGAATGAAAAAAAGATACAAAGACCGAAATTTTGTCCGGTTTGTTCAAAGGAGCTGCTTGACGAAGGGGCGTTGATAAAGTGTCAAAATCTCGAATGTGCGGCTCGCGTAGTAAATTCTATTATCTATTTTGCTTCAAAACAGTGTTTAAATATCGATGGCTTGGGAAAAAAGATAGTAGAACAACTATACAAAGAGAATCTTATCAAAAGCGTACTTGATCTTTTTTATCTAAAAAGTACGGATTTGATGAAACTAGAAGGCTTTAAAGAGAAAAAAGCGCAAAATCTTTTAAAAGCGATTGACGCCGTTAAAGGAGTAGAATGTTGGCGTTTTGTAAATTCTTTGGGTATAGAACACATCGGAGAGGTGGCGAGCAAAAAATTGTGTGAAAATTTCGGTTTAGATTTTTTAAACGCTACAAAAGAGGAACTTCTTGAGCAAGAAGGCTTTGGAGAAGAGATGGCGGAGTCTCTTTTGGAATTTGTACGCGTAAATCAAGAACTTATCAAAAAGTTGATGAATATTATAAAGCCGAAAGCTCTGCAAAAAAAAGAGATACGAAAAAGTGTTTTTACCGATAAAACGGTTGTACTTACGGGAAGTATGAGTCGTCCGCGAGGGGAGATAAAAGAGCTGCTGGAATCTTACGGCGCAAAAGTTACAAATAGCGTTTCGAAAAAAACCGATTTTGTAATTTATGGCGATGATGCTGGTTCTAAATATGAAAAAGCAAAAAATCTCGGAATCAAACTTATAAGCGAAAATGAGATGCAAAAGCTCTTAAATGAGAGTCCATAGTGTCTTTTTGGATTGTTGTCGCCAAATACGCTTTCATATTGACATATTTGGTTATCGGTTTTATTGTGTCGTTTGAAGCGATTTTGTGTATGGGCGGATCAAAAATCGCCATAAAATGGGTACGACGGTTATATAACTTAAAAAGTTTTATGTTTTTGGTTTATCTTTTTTATCCTATGCTTTTGGTTGTCTATTTTCTTTTAGAGATTATTCCATATTATTTGGGAGTAAGTAAAAATTTGACAAAATTTGATATACCTCGCATGATTTATACGATATTTCCTGATGATTGCGATAACTGTGAGCGCTGAAACAAAGCGAAATGTGTAACTTTGTTAAAAAATGAGATTAAATTATTTTAATTTTTGAAAAGTTTAAGGAATAATACTTTATACTTAATATGTTTGCAAGCCGGCTTTTTCGTAAACACCGGCTCACAAGCGAAATGTTTCAAGACCCGCATCAGGAAACACTTCAATTCAAAAGGAGTGTTGAATGAATTTGTTTACTCTGA
>JALWKJ010000100.1 GCA_027081495.1 Campylobacterales bacterium
ATCTCGTACAGATAGGGCTTCGCCGTGATCGGGGTTTGGAGGATTTGAAATATAGCCGCCGTTGTAGGGTAAATGGTTATCGTCCGTACCGTTTATAAAAAGAACCGAGACGGGATTTTGCGGCGATTTACATTTTGAGCGCGCCGGCATAGAAGCGGCGACGGCGGCGACTGCCGCGATTTTATCACTCATTTCCACAGCGAGTCTCAAAGCCATAAAACCGCCGTTTGAAGTGCCTGATACATAAACTCTTTTTTTATCGATATCGTAGTTTTTAGAGATTTCGTCTATGATAGATTTTATAAAGCCCACATCGTCGGCGTTTGAGTTGACGATGCAGTCGGCGCGACAATCATTCCATGTAGGTTTTCCGTAAACCCCGTTTTTTCCCTCTGGATAAACAACGATGAATTTTTCAGTTTCGGCAAGATTCATCCATAGTTTGTATGGAGATTTATGACCGCTTTCTCCCGTCAAATCCTTAATATACACCCCGCCTCCATGCAGCTCGAAAACAAGAGCGCAAGAGAATTTTTTCAAATCTTTTGGAATATAAACGGCATATCTTCTTTTTACTCCGTTAACCAAAATCTCTTTTTTAAAGAGTCCATATTCCGGCATAACCCCTGAATGAGTATTTGTTTGTTTACCGCAACCGACAAATAACGACAAAAAAAGAGTAAATCCTAAATAAAGTATGATTTTGCGCATAACGACTCTCGTAAATAAATACCAAACTCTCTAAAAAGCGCCGCTTCTATCAAACGATTTTTTTCCAAAATTTGCCCCTGCTACCGTAGATGTCGTTTATAATCAAGGTAGATTAACTAATGATACCATAACTTACAAATCAAATCCTAAAAAAATTGTGCAAAAACTCATAGATCTTTTCACAAAAATATTATGCTAGAAACTATTAACTTTGCAGAAATTTTATTAGCCGATACTTCTATGGCAGATAAAAATCAGATTCTCCAATTACTATAAAAAGGCCTTATACCTCATAATCCTTCCGTTTGCCTCTTCGATTCTTTTTATATCTATTTCGCCCTCTCGTATCAAAAGCTCGATCGTTTCGACTATCTCTTTGAGCTTAAGAGGTTTTGAGAGTTGATTTCCAAAAAGAAGCATATCTACTCCCGCGTTTACGGCAAGTTTTAGACTCTCTTTTAACGAATAGTTTTTTCTTATGGCGCCCATTTGCAAATCGTCGCTTACCACGATAGAGTCAAAATGAAGGCTCTTTCTTAAAAGCGAAGTTATAATATTTTTTGAAAGGGTGGCGGGATAGATAGGATCTAGGTTTTTATTATATACATGAGCGCTCATGATAAAATCGACACTCTTTTTTTCTATCAGACTCATATACGGCAAAAGCTCGATCTCATTCCAAGTTTTCGTAATATCGGTAAATCCTTCATGAGAATCCCTCAAGGAGGAGCCGTGTCCGGGAAAATGTTTTAGCGTGCAAAAAATCCCCTCTTTTTTAAACGACTCTATAAACATAGAGGAGAGCTTAACTGCTCTTTTGGGATTTTGCGAATATGATCTGCCGGCTTTATATATAACTGCATTTTTTTTGTTTACGCTTAGATCGACAACCGGAGCGAAGTTTAGATTAAATCCCAGCTCTTTCATCTTTTTTGCGAGATTAGCATATACCTTTTTTATCTCTTTATCCGAAAATTTCGAAATCTCTTTTGCGCCGGGCGTTTTTATACGGGTTATTTTTTTTAATCTATCAACCTCTCCTCCCTCTTCGTCAACAGCTATAAAAATCTTTTTTTTATTTAGTATTTGAATGGAAGCGATCAATTTTTTTAACTGCTTTTCGTTTTGTAGATTGTGAGAAAAGAGTATCACGCCTCCTATCGAGTATTTTTTTATAAACTCTTTATCAAGATCGGATCTATTTAAATCGACCCCTTTAAAGCCCATGATAATCATGTTGGAGATTTTTGATTTTAGAGTTTGACTATTAAGCGAAGATAGCGCGATAAATAGGAAAAGAAATAAACGCACTATTTAAAAGCCTCTTTTCTATTTCCCTTATACGATATGATTTTAAATCCGGGATAATTTACCACTACGGCGTTTTTGGGTATATCTTTATATACGACCGCATTCGCTCCTATTTTGACATTGTCGTCAACTTTTATCTTTCCTATCACCTTGGCGCCGGCTCCTATATATACTCCGTCTCCGATTGTTGGAGCGCCGGCTTTATCACCCTCTCCGGCTTCGCCTATGGTTACAAGCTGGGAAATATTTACATTTTTGCCGATTTTCGCGTCCGAGGCGATCGTGATACCTCCAAAGTGCCCTATATAAAACCCCTCCCCTATCTCGCAGCTAAGAGGAATCTGTATGCCCCATTTTATCTTTAGTCTTTGATTTAAAAAGTGATAAAAAGGCAAAAAAATTATTTGAAAAAAAAGGTTTTTTCTTTTTATCCACTTCCCGAAACGATAAACGCACATGGCTCTAAAACCCGGAGCAAAAAGCGCTTGGAGAGTCTTTTTATACCCGTTTGTCGAAGTAGAAGTCTCAAAGTAACGCATAAAATCGCTTTTTATCATCTTCTCTCCCTTATCTCGTAGCATACGCCTATGTTTTTTCGTTTATCCGTTAACGCAAAAAATATACTCTTTTGTTTACTGTTCGTGTCTGAATTTAGTTGTATTTCATGCACGGTTCCGTCATACTCCAAAACTCTTCTCCAACAATCTTGTCCCTCTTTTTTATAGATAAGAACACATCTAGTTTTTGAAGAGATGGGATTATGTAAAATCGCCCAGATAGATGATTTTTTAGAATCCAGTTTTTTAAGATTCATAATCGGACTTCTTCTATAAGGATCGGGAATAACTTTTTTTTCAAATCTTTTCAAATCTTTTGTCGCGACCAAAAAATTGGTGCCTCCAAGATAATCCGTTCCAAGATATATCTTATCTAAACTCTCGCACATAGAGGTATATCCGCCCATTTGTATATGAAATCTATTTACCAGCTTCCACTCTTTGTCTATGTCGAAATCTCCCTCTTTTTCGCTTATCCACAATTTTTTCAGATTATCTCCGTCGGTTAAAAAGACTCTTTTTAATATTTTGCTATATTTTATCATGTGAATATGCTTGTTTACGCCCTTTTTTTTCAAAAAGTCGCTTTTTTGCCAGCTTTTTGCGTCATCTTGGCTTTTGTAGATATTTGCTACATTCATCCAAGCGCCATCTTTTGCCACATTTCCGTACTCTCCGATAAAAACGGCGCCGTTTTCATCTTCGGTAAATCCGTTTGAATGAAATATATAGCTCTCGGGATTTTGAGGATTTGATAGTTTTAAAATTTTTTCAAAACTCTTTGCCTTGTCGTCGCTTCTATATAAGTTTCCGCATGAACACACAAGAACGACTCCCTTTTTAGTAACAAAGATCGAGTTTATTATATCTTTGAAACTATAAACCTTTTTTATAGTAGAATTTTTTTCTTTTTTATAAAGAGCCTTTGGATCATCCGCTAGCGTCGCATATATATCGCCCTTTTTATCTATAAATAAAACTTTCCAATTCTCTACTCTCGTTATACTAAAGTCTTCATTATCGAAATTTAGTTTCGATATGTCGCTATTTTTTTTCAAAACAAGAGGAGATTTATCGCAAAATCTTAGATAATCCTCTTTTTTATATATTTTAAAAGTATGCAAAAATTCCCAAATCGCGAAAGAGACAATTTCCGTAAGCTTGCCGCTTTTATATATGTCCGTTATTAGAGGAAAAAAGTTTATTAATATGTAAAAAACTCTTTTTAAACCTCTCTTTTCTATGATATGGGCATACTTTTGAGTTAAAATCACACTCATCTTTTAAACCCTTTTTCGAAATTTCAGATACACGAAATATCCCTTTACGAACGAGATAAAAAATCCCAAAAAGACATAAAGCCAACTAAAACCGATAATTCCAAAAAAATAAAGAACGATCGGCGCCAAGACGAGATTTATAACAAGCGCGACCGATATAATACGATTTAAAAGTTTCGTTTTCGATAGTATCACAAGCATATTGGTAAATTGACTTCCGTAAAGATAGACGGTTAATATCCAAACAAGAATAGAGTTTATCTCAAGAAGAAGCGCGGAGGGATCTTCGCCGGAAACCAGTTTCAATAAAAAATATCCATATCGATACACGGCGTAACTAACCGGTATCATGATCGACGCTATTATGAGAGAGAGTTGTATGTTTTTTGTAAAAAAGGAGTTTATATCTCTTTTATAAACTTTGGACAAATAGGGATACGCCGCCCTTGTAAGCGGTTCTAACATATTGCCTATCGCTCTTATAATTTTTTCGACTATTGAAAAATATCCCAAAATCGTATCGTTTACGAAAAATCCCAGAAGTATGATATTTAACGATGTATAACTCTCCACTCCAAGACGCGAAAGAAATATATACCACCCGTCGATCATATAAAATCTCAAACTCTCAAACGAAGACCTCTTAAGTCTTATTCCAAACCGATTCAAAGCGATATACAAAGCCAAAAGCCCGGATATTACGGCTCCAAGAGAGTTAAAAATAAACAACAGCCAAAGATCTTCGATACCGTTTATAAAAATAAAAATCAAAAGAGTAAATATGATTTTTGAAAGAGCGTTTAGCGCGGTGATATAACGCATACGCTCGATTCCCTGAAAAAACCAGGTTGGGAAAATCACGCTTCCTATGATAAATCCAAACGCTAGATAATAAAGCTGCCAATCTTTTGCGAATTTCTCAAAAGAGAGTAATAAAATTGTTAAAAA
>JALWKJ010000101.1 GCA_027081495.1 Campylobacterales bacterium
GAGAAAAAGAAAATCATAAAAAAAACCGGAAAAAAGAGAGTAAAAAGAGAAAAAAAAGAGAAGATTATAAAAGAAAAAATTCAAAAAGAAGTTGTTTTGAAACCTAAAGCTTCGGATTTAAAAAAAGTTATAAAACATTTTGATTCGCCCGCTAAGATCGATACCGTAACAATCAAAGAGAGATATTTAAATCAGATAAGAAGAGAGATTCGAGAAAAGCTGTTTTATCCAAAAATCGCCAAAAAGATGCGTATAGAGGGTAAGGTGGAAGTGTTTTTTATCGTACATCAAAACGGAACTCTTAGCGACATAAGAGTTATAAACTCTTCTAAAACCATTCTCTCAAAAGGAGCGTTAAAAACGATAAGATCGCTTTCGTTAAAAGCTATTCCAAAAGCTTTGAATGAAAAGAAAATTGAGATTAAAGTACCTATAGAATTTAAATTGATGACAAAAGGATAAAAAATGGAAATCATGTACTATATAGATAAAGGCGGAGTGATTATGTATATTTTACTCGTTTTGAATATTATAGGTTTTACGACCATGATTGTAAAGTTTATAGAATTTACTGTTGCAAAATCAAAAATGAATTTGCTTGTCGAAGATATCTATACGCGCCTCAAATCTCATAGTCTCGAAGCAAAACAGGTAGTTGGAAAAGAGATTTTAAGCGAGCGGATGGTTGAGTATGAAAAAGGCTTGAGTACGGTTAGGATTATAGCGTCCGTCGCTCCGCTTTTGGGACTTCTTGGAACCGTCATTGGCGTGCTTGGAGCGTTTGACGCCATTTCAAAAGAGGGACTTGGAGATCCAAATATCTTTGCGGGAGGAATTTCACTTGCGCTTATTACGACCGTTGGGGGATTGATCGTCGCAATTCCCCACTATATAGGTTACAACTATCTTATAGGTATGCTTGACAAGCTTGAAGCAAAAATCGCTAAAAATTTGAGTATGAAGATATATTCATGAAAAAAAGAGAGTATCTTACGCCCGATTTAACGCCTCTTATAGATGTGATATTTTTAATACTCATCTTTTTTATGGTTAGCTCGACTTTTAAAAAAGAACAAAAGGCTTTGGATCTTACTTTGCCCAAAAGCGAATCGGCTCTAAAGGAGATCAAAAAGGAACAGCTGCTTATAGAGCTTGATAAAAAAGAGGTTGCGATCAAGGGTAAAAAAGTCACTTTTTTAGAGTTAGACGCGATGTTCGCAAAGATTACCGACAAAGACAAGCCGGTAAATGTGCGAATAGACAAGAGCGTAACTTATGAAAGAATCGTAAAACTTTTTGATCTCTTAAACAAACACGGTTTAAACAATCTCGCTTTGGAAAGCGAAAAAGCGAAATGACTACCGGCTTTTCTTATAAAGCTTTTTTTGCCGAATCCTGTGCAAGTTGAGGCCAGCTTAGCTTTGTCCCTCCAAGCAGATGAAAATGTAGGTGAGGCACTTCCTGTCCGCCGTCTTTGCCGTTGTTTGTTATGAGTCTATAGCCGCTTTGATCAAGTTCGAGAAGTTTTGCGACTTCTTGAATAAACGGCGTAATTTTTTGCATAACATCAGGAGGGGTTAATTGAAAATTTTCTATATGCTCTTTCGGGATTATAATAATGTGAATCGGGGCTTTTGGAAAAATATCATGAAAAGCCAGGAAATCGTCATTTTCTAAAATTTTGTTGCTTGGCATTTCACCTTGGACTATTTTGCAGAATATACACATCTTTTTGCTCCTTTAGTTGGTTTAATATGTTATCACCGCGCCAACGAACATTTTTAATTTTTGATGCAGTGATTTTGTTCATAATCAAGGCAGATTTTAGCAGTACTAGCCTTAGCTAATGCAAAAAAATCTAACGAAGAGTATGGACAAAAGCACTGCACCCTTCGGGGAGCACGGGAAGAAGCGATCTATGCGTCTAAAAAACTTTGAATTAACTAGTTAGTCCTACAGTTTTTTAAACACATATCTCACTCCTTCCCGTACTCTCAAAAATTAAAAATGTTCGTTGGCGCGGTGATAATATAGTTTCCCTTAATAGATTTTTCAATACAATCAACAAAAAATTTTTAGGTGCTTTATGGAACTTTTGGAAAAAAAGATCGAACAGGCAAACGATCTAGCGGCATTAGAGAGCGTTCGTATTGAAATATTCGGTAAAAAAGGTGTTTTGGCGGCAGAGTTTGCCAAAATGAGAGAAATTCCAAACGAAGAGAAAAAAGAGTTCGCGAAAAATCTAAACATCAAAAAAGCGAAATTGACAAAACTTTTTGATTTTAAAAAGATGAAGTTAGAGGCTCTTGCCATCGATGAGATGATGGCAAAAGAGGGCGTTGATGTAACTCTTTATAAAATAAAATCGACTTCAGGCGCGCTTCATCCGGTTATGGAGACTATGAATAAGATCATAGACTATTTCGTCTCTATGAATTTTTCCGTGCATGAAGGCGATTATATAGAAGATGATTTTCATAATTTTGAAGCTTTAAATCTTCCAAAACATCATCCAGCGCGCGATATGCAAGATACTTTTTATCTAAAAGACGGTTTCGTACTTCGCACTCATACTTCTCCCGTACAGATACACACTATGAAAAAGAGTAAACCGCCTATTCGCATGATAAGTCCGGGTTCGGTTTTTCGAAGAGATTTTGATATAACTCACACTCCCATGTTTCATCAGGTTGAAGGTTTGGTCGTCGATGAGGAGGGAAAAGTCTCTTTTTCAAATTTAAAGTGGATACTTGAGGATTTCTTACGATATATGTTCGGCAGCGTTGAAGTTCGTTTTCGTCCGAGTTTTTTCCCTTTTACGGAACCTAGTACGGAAGTAGATATAAGCTGTATATTTTGTGAAGGGAAGGGGTGTAGAGTCTGCTCAAAAACAGGCTGGCTTGAGATTTTAGGCGCGGGTATGGTAGATGCGAATGTCTTTAAAGCGGTTGGATACGAAAATGTCAGCGGTTACGCTTTTGGCGTCGGCGTAGAGAGACTCGCGATGCTTATACACTCGATCGGAGATTTAAGATCGCTTTTTGAAGGAGATGTTCGTTTGTTGGAGCAGTTTAGATGATAGTTACGAAAAATTGGTTGCAAGAGTGGATAGATATATCCGATTTAAGCGTTGAAAAGATCTCCGAAACTTTAAACTCTATAGGGCTTGAAGTTGACGGTATAAAAAAGCTTCAAATCCCCCCAGGTGTTGTCGTAGGAAAGGTTTTGTCTCTTGAAAAACATCCTGACGCGGATAAATTGAATGTTTGTCAAGTCGATGTAAAAGAGTCCGTGCTTCAGATCGTATGCGGCGCGAAAAATGTCGCGCCGGGGCAATTTGTAGCCGTCGCGACTATAGGAGCTGATCTCGGTAACGGATTTGTTATCAAAAAAACCGAACTAAGAGGCGTAGAATCTTACGGAATGATTTGCGGAGCGGATGAGATTTCGCTTGTAAAGATGAATGAAGGTATTTTGGTTTTAGACGATAGTATCGGGGAGCTTGTTCTTGGAAAAGAGCTTTGCGAGTACGATCTTCTTCGCGATATCGTAATAGACATAGAGCTTACCGCAAACAGAGGCGACTGCCTTAGCGTAAGAGGAGTAGCAAGAGACTTATCGGCGGCGCTTAAAAGAGACCTTTTTGAATTTGAAGCAAAATACGATTTAACTCTCACCGGTAAAACTCTCGATCTCGATGTAAAAGAGAATCCTTCTTGTTCTCTTTTGTATAAGATTATAGATATAGATAGCTGCGAGTCGAATCTATTAAGGGCGTTTAGACTCGCTTGCGCGGATAAGTATTGCGATGATCCTTTTGAGCAAAATTTAAGATATTCTATTCATTCAAACGGCGTGATATTGCGCGCTTACGATTTTATGAAGTGTTCAAACCAAAGCGATAAAGCCAAGCTTTTTCTAAAGAAAGATGAAAACTCTATTATCTCTTTATATCATGATGATAATTTAATCGAAGCTGTAGGGATTAATCAAAACGGAGATTTTAAATACAAAGGAGCAAAAACGGCGCTTCTTGAAGCAAGTTATATCGATCCTTCGTTTGTCAGCGAGGTTAAAACAAAAAATAAGATAGAAGCCGATGAATTATATTTTAATACTTCAAGGGGTAGTGAGAGCGATTTGAATTTCGGCATAAATTATTTTTGTCATCTTTTGGGCGTAGGCTGCAGCGTGCAAATCGATGAAAAAGAGTACTCTTACGACTCTTTGGGCAAAAGAAAAATCGTAAAAACGAATTTGAAATATATAGAAAACTTTATAGGGCAAAAGATTCAAAAAGATATTGTAGAATCTATCTTAAAAAGGCTCGGTTTGGGGTGTGAATTTTTTGAAAACGATTTAAAAATATCCGTGCCTAAATTTAGAGCCGATATCTCCCATCCTCAAGATATCGTTGAAGAGATAGTCAGAATCATCGGTATCGACAATATAGCCTCAAAGCCTCTCTCGATAACGCCTAAACGATTTTTAAACGATACTTATAAACTCTATAAAAAGAGTACATTTTATCGTCAAAAAGCGGCGGGCAGCGGATTTTTCGAGTCTCTTCACTATTTTTTCGATAATAAGAAACTTATGGAAAAATACTATATTAAGCCGCTTCGAGAAGAACTCGATCTTGTAAACCCGATTACGGAAGAGTTAAATACTTTAAGAGTTACGCTCGTTTTAAATCTCATAAAATCGGCCTCTTTTAATATAAAAAACTCTTACAA
>JALWKJ010000102.1 GCA_027081495.1 Campylobacterales bacterium
CTTATACATGCCGCTACGATGGTTACGGCGGGCGTGTATCTTGTCGTGAGATGTTACGATATTTATATGCTTATACCTAATGTCAGTTATTTTATAGCTTGTCTTGGAGCGTTTGTCGCTATCTTTGCCGCTTCTATGGCTCTAGTGAATGTTGATTTAAAACGAATTATCGCATACTCTACTCTTTCGCAATTAGGTTATATGTTTGTAGCGGCGGGTCTTGGAGCTTACTGGATCGCTCTCTTTCATCTTATGACGCACGCGTTTTTTAAATCGGTTCTCTTTTTGGGCGCCGGAAATGTTATGCACGCAATGGACGACGAGTTAAATATCAAAAAGATGGGCGGTCTTAAAGATAGTATGAAATGGACTATGATAATCATGACTGTCGCCTCTCTTGCCCTTGCCGGTATTTGGCCGCTTGCGGGGTTCTTCTCAAAAGACAAGATTCTTGAAACGGCTTTTAGCTCAAACCACTATTTCCTTTGGTTTATGCTTTGGATAGGCGCCGGTATGACGGCATACTATAGTTTTAGACTTGTAATGCTGGTATTTTTCGGTGAAAAAAGATATGAAAAATTCGGTTTTCATCCTCACGAAGCCTATCCCTATATGCTTATAGCTATGGCGCCTCTTGCGATATTAGCCGTAATCGCGGGATTTTTCGAGCATCCGTTTATGCATTATGTAACGCAGCTTCTTCCGGAGTTCGAACCTCATGTCGGTTCTTCTACTTTTATATTTTTAGTTGTGGTTACTTTAGGTATAGCGATCGGAGGTATCGCGCTTGCCGTCGTGAAATTTTCAAAAGGCGATTTTGACGATTTTTTCAAGAAAATCGGAATTTACGATATTTTGAAAAATCAATATTATATACCTCAGTTTTATCAAAAAGCCATTTGTGATCCGTATGCGAAAATATCGGAATTTGCGTGGAAAAAGATTGATATGAAAATTGTAGATGCGACCGTTGATTTTATCGCCGGATTTATCTATAAAAGCGGTGATAAGGCAAGAGCGATGCAAACCGGTAACTTGTCGGCAAATCTAAAATGGATGGCGTTTGGTTTTGTGGTACTGTTGTTAGCGGCACTATTTTACAGACCGGGTATGTAAGGAGCGAATGAATGGAATCATTATTAACACTTTTGATATTTTTTCCGGTGGTAGCCGGAATATTAGGCTTTATGATAGAAGAAAAAGCGCTTAGATCGTACGGTATCGCCGTAACGACTATAGAGTTTCTTTTATCCTTGATTTTATGGATGATGTTTGATAGTTCAAATCCCGGTTATCAATTTGTCGAACATGTACCTCTTGTAAGTGATTTCGGTATTAATTATTATCTTGGAGTTGACGGTATATCGCTTTTTCTGATAATACTTAGTACTTTTATGACTATGATCGCCGTTATCGGTTTGACGACAAAAAACGAAATCAAAAATATGATAATCACGATTTTGATTTTGGAAATGACCATGGTCGGCGTTTTTGCGTCGCTTGATGTGATATTGTTTTATATCTTTTGGGAGCTTTCGCTGGTTCCTATGCTTTATATTATTGGAGCTTGGGGCGCGAAACTTCGAATTTACGCGGCTATAAAGTTTTTCTTATATACATTTGCGGGATCGCTTTTGATGCTCGTTGGTATATTGTATATGGCGTATTTACATCATAAACTAACGGGTGTATGGAGTTTTGCGATTCCCGACTGGCAATCTTTACCGATCGATTTTACGACGCAGCTTTGGCTCTTTGGCGCGTTTTTCGTAGGATTTGCCATAAAAGTCCCGATGTTTCCGTTTCATACCTGGCTGCCGTATGCGCATGGGCAAGCTCCGACCATCGGTTCGGTGATACTAGCGGCGGTACTCTTAAAAATGGGAACTTACGGCTTTGTCAGATTTTCGCTTCCGATGTTCCCGGACGCTTCGGTTTATTTTATCATGCCTATTGCGATCATTGCCGTGATCATGGTTATATACACCGCTATGATCGCTTACGCTCAAGAAGATATGAAACAGGTGATTGCATATAGCTCGATTTCTCATATGGGTATTATCGTTCTTGGAACATTCGCTATGAATAGCGAAGGAATTACGGGATCGCTCTTTTTAATGTTAAGTCATGGAATCGTCAGCGGCGCGCTGTTTATGCTCGTTGGAGTTATCTACGATAGAACCCATACGAAGATGATGGATCAGTTTGGCGGGCTAGCGTCGGTTATGCCCCGATACGCGACGGTATTTGGAATAATGCTTATGGCGTCTGTCGGACTTCCTTTAACTATCGGTTTTGTAGGCGAGTTTTTGTCATTGATCGGATTTTATAGAATCTCTCCCGTCATGACCGCGCTTGCCGGTACGGGAATAATCATAGGGGCGGTATATATGCTTACGCTTTATAAAAAGTCCTTTTTCGGTGAAATAACAAATCCTAAAAATAAAACGCTAAAAGATTTAACGCCGCAGGAGATAACGGCTTTTGTTCCTCTTGTGCTTTTGGTCGCGTATCTTGGTATCTATCCAAAGCCCGTACTTGATCCGATCGATACGAGCGTAAAACAGATGCTTGCCAATATGGAGAAAAAAGCGGTAACCAAAGATGCAAAAAATCTTTTTGTGCAAGCAAACAGTATCAAGGAGGCTAAGTAATGTTAGATCCAATTTCAATCGACTACGGGGCTTTAAATTTAGCTTCTCTTATTCCGATGATTATTATCATCCTTGGAGGATTGGCTATATTGGTTATAGATCTTGTTAAAGATACATTGTCAAAAAGTTTTTTTGTAATGCTAAGCGAATTATTCATACTTTTGGCTCTAGGCGCCGCTTTTGGTTATCATGGGGGCGAGAGAGGATTTTTTGACGCGATACTTATCGACGGTATAGCGAAGCTCGGCGAGGGTATTATTTTGATAGCCTCCGCTCTTTTTATCCCTTTAGCGCTTACATCTAAAAGATTTCATGAATTTTCATATCCCGAATTTTTTGCTCTGTTTTTGTTTATGATCGCCGGCTTTATGTTTATGGTGACAAGCGATAATCTTATATTGATTTTTGTAGGACTCGAAACTTCAAGTCTCGCGCTTTATACGCTTATCGCGATGCACAATAGACAAAAAAGTTTTGAGGCGGCTATTAAATATTTTACTATGGGAGCGATGGCCGCGGGTTTTTTCGTTTTCGGAGTTTTGATTATATACGCATTGACCGGAAGCGTAGAGATACATAAAATAGAGCAGGTTCTTATAGAGAAAAATTTTGAACCGCTTGCCGGGGTTTTACTTGCGGTAGTCTTTATGGTCGCGTCGCTTGGATTTAAGCTATCGATGGTGCCTTTTCAAACTTGGGTGCCGGATGTTTATGAGGGCGCGAGCGCGGCGTTGGCGGGTTATATGTCTATCGTGCCTAAGATCGCGGGTTTTGTCGTGGCGATAAGGTTCTTTGAAATTTTTGTTCATGCGCAGATAGGCTGGGTTCAAGATATACTGTGGATTACGGCGGTAGTGACGATGACGGCTACAAATATTATGGCGCTTGTGCAAGAGAGCGTTAAAAGGATGCTTGCGTACAGTTCGATAAGCCATGCCGGCTTTGCGATGTCGGCGATTTTGATAGGAACTACTCAGTCAAATAGCGCGCTTTTTTTGTACTGGATACTTTTTACATTTACGAATCTCGGAGCTTTTACCCTTCTTTGGATATCAAGACATAAACAAAAAGGAAAATGGCATAGCAGATACGACCATCCTTACGACAAATTTAGCGGAATGATAAAAGTTATGCCTATCGTTGCGGTTATAATGGGAATATTTATGCTCTCTCTTGCCGGCGTTCCTCCATTTTCGCTATTTTGGGGTAAATTGTATCTTATGAGTTCCGCCATAAATTCCGGTTACATTTGGCTCGCGTTGTTCATGGCGTTAAATAGCGCTATTTCTGTTTACTACTATCTTAAATTGATCGTTTATATGTTTCTTAAAGAACCTATCGAAAACGATGGTACGATATATATGAAAAACGCGTCGGGCGCTCTTAAAACGATTATAGGCTTTGCGGCATTGATGACGCTTGGGGCTACGATTTTCGTAAGTCCGCTGCTTGAGATAATAACCGATTTTGTAAAAGCCAGCGGATACTGATCTCTTGGCGATCTATTTTCAGGCTTGCAGGCAAATGCGAGTCTGAAAATAGTCCCTATATTAAATAATTTACATAATGCTATAATATTTCGATGAAATATATAGTATTCCTAATTTTTTTTCTATCGAACATCATTGCGGCAGAGTTGATTCTTAACCGTTATGAAGAAGCGAATCAAAGCGTAGATATATATCATGTAGTTGACGACGGTCCTTTACGATGCTCTATGCGGTATGGCAAAAATTTTAAAAAAATAATCAAATGCGAATTTAAAAAGAGTCTTAGGCTAGATCGAAGTTTTAGAGACGAGAAATATTTTAAGATTGAAGTAAAAGATAACGAAATTATCTTTTACTCGAAATCGTTCGTAAAACTTTTACCGGTAAACGACGAAATTATAGCAAAAGATACGATAAAAAAGATTGATTCGTATCGTCATTGGGTGGTGTTGGGTAGTTTAAAAAAGCCGAAAATATTAGATGAAAAAGCAAAAAAGGTATTTAATTTTCCTTTACAGTATAAAAAAGAGTCGCCGCCGTTTATAGGACCGCTGGATTTAAACGGCGAACCTATAAAGAAAAAAAAAGACGCGATCACGCTCTCACATATAAAAAAACTGTACAAAAGAAAAAAATATCGACAGATTATAAAATTAAGCGATGAATTAAAACGACAAAATATCACCGTATTTACCAACGAAATAGCGCTTTATAAAATAAGATCATTGGCAAAAATCGCACCCGAAAATCGCGAGCTATATTATGATCTAAAAATCGCCGCGCTTGAATGGATAAACGACAATCCGTCAAATCGACATATCCCGGAAGCTTATATGTATGTCGCGATAGGAAGTTTTGGATTAGGCAGAGTAAAGCAGGGTGAAAAATATCTTAAAATACTAAGCGACGGATTTGCCGGCAATAAATTTACACAACTTGCAAAACTTTCATATGCCAATACCCTTTACAAAACAAAAAAGAGACGACCTAACGCGATTAGAATATTTAAAAAGGTTCTTTATGAAACAGAGGATGTATATACCGCATCCTTAGCCTCTATATATCTGGCAAACGCTTATCTTGATAAAAAAGAGCCTAAAAAAGCGCGTGAAATTTTCGAAAAGGTACTAAAAAGCAATAAATCGTTTATACCCCAAAATCCTCAAAAATCCTATAATTTGGCAAAAAAATTCGCTAATCACCTAGTTTACGACACTCCGCTTGAAATCGCTAAGCTTCTTGAAAAAGAAAAAGATAAAATAATGGATGAAGAGCTGCTTAAAAATATCGCGAACTGGGAGCAAAAAAACGGCGATATCGAGGATGCTATAAGGGATTATAGCTTGTATGTCAAAAAATTTCCCGAAGGCAAATTTATAAATTTCGTAAAATCGGAACTTGATTCCATAATGATAGATAAAAATGATACCAACTTGACGAAGAAGTTAGCCTTTATAGATGATCTATTGCGAAAATACGATGATAAAAACATAAGAAAAAAGGCTTTGAAGCGAAAAATAGAAATTTTAAACGATCTTAAAAGATATGACGAGATAGTCGCTATGAAAAATGAGTTGATAAGCGAAGGATTGCAAAAAGAGTTAAACAATGCCGTTAAAAATGCCGCGATTTCAAATCTTTTAAAGAAACGGTGTCAAAAAGCGATGCTGCTTGCGGACGAGTATAATTTGACATTCGAACCAAAATACGACGAACCGAGATTTGAATGTCTAATGCAAAACGGCAGATATGAGAAGGCTTTGGATATCGCGCGATCTCGCATAAATACCGATGATTTGAATCAGAAGTTAAAATGGCTCTATATGAGCGTAGCCTTATATAAAAAGATGGATCGAGACAAAGAGGTTATATTGGCCGCAAATGATCTTTTAAAGCTCTCAAAGACGCTTGGAGTCGATAAATACGACGATGTACTATACGATATCGCCGAGGCGTATTATAATCTAAAAGAGTATGACGGTTTGATGTTAAAAACGGTTATGCAAATAGAGAAGAAATTTCCCGATAATATAAAAAATATCGATCTGTTTATGAAAGTGTTAAGATATGCGCAAAAAACGAAAAAAGATATGCTCGTTATAAATTTTGCCAAAAAAATAATAAATCTGCAAAAAAAATATAATATTTCGAGCTATTCCCCTAAAGTCGAAATCACATTAGTTCATGCTCTGCAAAAGGGTGGAAAATATAAAGAGGCTTTAAGAGAAGTTTTAAAGTTACTAACGAAAAAATTAAGTGATAAACAAAAGGCGCAAGCTCTCTATTTAGCGGGGGAAATAAGCGTATCGCTTAAAAAAAAGGAAAACGCGAAAGAGTTCTTTTTAAAATGCGGCGAGATAGTCAAGGATAGCTCTTGGCAAAAACTTTGCGCTCAAAATCTGGAACTTTTGAATCAATAGCCGTTTGTTAACTATTTTTGATATAATCAACAACTATTAACTAAACAGGAAAGAGTATGGAAAAAGCAAAGTACATTTGGATGGACGGCAAACTTGTTAATTGGGATGATGCCAAAGTTCATGTATTGACACATACGCTGCATTATGGAAACGGTGTTTTTGAAGGAACGAGAGCTTATCAGACAAAAGACGGTCTTGCGATCTTTAGACTCGAAGAGCATTGTAAAAGATTGTATAATTCAGCGAAAATTACGGCGATAAAGCCGAATATAGAAATCGACGAGTTGAAAAACGCGCACATAGAGCTGCTAAAAGCTAATGAATTTAAATCAAATGTCTATCTTAGACCCTTAATATATCTAGGCTACGGCGTTATGGGCGTATATCATGTAAAAGCTCCCGTACACACGATGATAGCGGCTTGGGAGTGGGGAGCGTATTTAGGCGATGAAGGACTTGAAAAAGGAATAAGGGTTATGACATCTTCAATCGTTAGAAACTCTATAAGATCCAATTTCGGAAAAGCAAAAGCCGTCGCAAATTATCTAAATAGCCAAATGGCAAAATATGAAGCGATACAAGCCGGTTTTGAAGAAGCTTTGATGCTTGACGATAACGGATTTGCCGCGGAAGGCAGCGGAGAGTGTTTGTTTATAGTGCGAGACGGAGTGTTGATATCTCCGCCAAACGACAATTCGTTAGAATCCATAACGCAAGCTACCGTGCTTGAGCTTGCCGAAGATATGGGCATAAAGATACAAAGAAGAAACATCACGAGAGATGAGATCTATATTTGCGATGAAGCTTTTTTTACCGGAACGGCGGCGGAAGTTACACCCGTAAATTCACTAGACAATAGAACGATCGGCGAGGGAAAAAGAGGAGAGATGACCAAAAAGCTTCAAAGCGCTTATTTTGATGTCGTCTTCGGAAGAGACCAGAGATATAAACACTATCTGACATATATATAGCCCAAGGAGAGATCATGCCAGCTGATTTAAACGACTATTTCAATAAAAAAAACGGTGGGAAAAAAAGTGGAGGTTCCGGAGGCAACACTCCGACGCCGCCTGATTTTTTGAAAAATTTTAATAAAAAAACGGGAATACTGTATCTATTGATGGCTCTAATCGTGATTTTTATCATAGCAAAGCCGTTTATCATTATCCAGTCGGGTGAAGTAGGTATTAAAGCCACGGCGGGAAAATATGAACCCGAGCCTTTGGGGCCGGGGTTTCATGTCTTTTTGCCTTTTATTCAGACGGTTAGAATCGTAGATACGAAAGTAAGAAGTATAAACTATACGACAAAACCCAGCGACAATATCGCTATGGGAAGAGAGACCGGCGTTCAAAACGCGTCGGCAATTTCCGCGCTCGATAAAAGAGGTTTGTTGATTTCGATAGATATAACCGTTCAGTATAGATTAAAACCGCAAACCGCGCCTCAAACGATAGCTACTTACGGTTACGCATGGGAAGAGAAGATCATAAATCCGATCGTTAGAGATGTCGTTAGAAGCGTTATAGGTCAGTATAAAGCCGAAGAGCTTCCGGTAAAAAGAAATGAAATCGCCGATCAGATAAGAATAGGAATAGAAGAGCAGATAGAGTCTAAAAAAGGAAGTCCGGTTGAACTTGCGACGGTAAATCTGCGTGAAATAATTCTTCCTCCAAAAATCGTCGAGCAGATCGAGAGAGTCCAGATCGCAAAACAGGAAGCCGACAGAGTTAGACTTGAAGTCGATCGCGCCAAACAAGAGGCGGAGAAAAAAGCGGCTCTTGCGCAAGGTGATGCCGACGCTAGAAAAATCCGAGCTCAAGGTGCGGCGGACGCTATCAAAATCGAAGCGGACGCAAAAGCGTATGAAAATGTCGAATTGGGGAAAAGTTTGACGGCGGATGTATTGAGACTTAAACAGATAGAGGTGCAGGGAATGTTCAATGACGCTCTAAGGGTCAACAAAGACTCTAAAATCTTTCTAACTCCCGGCGGTTCGGTTCCAAACATATGGATAGACGCGAAGGATAAAGAGAAAACAACGGCCGTTAGTCAATAAATGATACGGGATATAGTAAACAAAATCGACTGGAAGAAGGTTGAGCTTCTTCCTGTTATCGCTCAGGATTATCAAAGCGATGAAGTTTTGATGTTGGCGTATATGAATAAAGAGGCTCTTGAACTAACCCTAAAAAGGAAAAAAGCCCACTACTTCTCAAGAAGTAAACAAAGAATCTGGCAAAAAGGCGAAACAAGCGGCAACATACAGATAGTAAAAGATATCTATGTAGATTGCGACAATGATACTCTTCTTTTGAAAATAGAGCAGGTCGGGGGTTGCTCCTGTCATACCGGTAGAAGATCATGCTTTTTTACAAAGCTTGAAACTTTAGATGTCGTAAATGAAGTAGATGAAAGCAAAGTGCAAAATTACTCTATTGTAGATAGAGTATATCATATCATACAGGAGCGAAAAAAAGCCGATGCGAAAAGTTCATATGTGGCGTCGCTTTTTGAAAAAGGGGAAAATTCCATTTTAAAAAAAGTCGTGGAAGAGGCGGGAGAATTCTGTTTTGCCGTAAAAGACGACGATGAGAAAGAGATTGTTTATGAAGCGTCGGACTTGGCATTTCATGTGCTTGTAGCTTTAGGAGAGAAAAATATCGATCCCGATCGCATTGCTCAAGAGTTGGAAAGACGATTCGGCTTAAGCGGCATCGAGGAAAAAAAGATGAGAACAAGTGATGCAGCTAACGACTCTAAAGCAGAGGATACTTGATTATACGCACCATCTAAGCAGTTATGACTATATAGCTTACGGTTGGCTCTTTGCTGCGCTTTTTGGTTTATTGCTGTTATCGATCGCATATATCGGCAAAAAACCGAAAATTTCCGTTTTTTTAATGTTTGTCATGATGATATCTATATTTGCGGGTCCTTTAGGTATAAAATATCTGCTTGATACGACTATCAGAAAAGCTTTGATTGTCGATAAAAATATAACTAGACTCCCTTTTTCCAAAAATCTTGTAGTTTTAGGCGAAATAAAAAACAGCGGAAAGATAGATTTTAAAAAATGCAGGGTTTTTTTAAAAGTTTTAAGAGAAGATGAAAATAGATATAAAGAACTTCTGTTTTCTCTTAAACCCATACGCAAAAAAACGATTGTTATTGATCATGATTTGCCAAAAGGCGAAAAGATAGCGTATAAAATCGTATTGGATCGATTTTCTCCTAAAGTAAAATATCTGGTAAAACAGAGCGTGGAGTGTTACTAATGATGCATTTAACCGTTATACATTGGGTTGTTATCGCGATATTTTTATTTTTATTTGTCGTATTGGCTTTGCTTGCGCTCAAAGAGAAAAGTACGAAAAATATGCTTTCTATGGTGTTCGCTTCATTTGTGTTAAGCATATTCGCAATGATTATATCGCTGATTGTTCTTGACAAATATACAAAAAAAGCAAAAATATTAAATTTTAATACGCAAAGAGATTTTGCTCATGAGAGCGTGATGATACGAGGCATAATCCAAAATATAGGCGATTATGAAATAGGTTACTGTAATTTAGAGATTAGAATCTCAAATTCGGATTTTGGAGATAGAGCGCCTTCATCGTATTTTACCCCTACAAAAGGGCTTGATTTTATGAACTCAACCGGCAGAAAAAATATCGTTGAAAAAGAGATAGAAGTCTCAAAAAGTTTAAAACCAGCTCAAAAGAAGAAATTTTTCGCAACCGTAAGATTTCCTTCTCATTTTAAAAAACCAAAATATAAACTGAAGTTAAATTGTCATTAGCGGCTGCGATAAAGTTTTGTTAGATCGGATATTAGCTTGACAAAATCGGCATATTTCTATATACTTTGCGTTACAAAGTAATTTGCAAAGGAAAACAATGAGTGAAAAAGATGAAGCTCTGCAACATTTAAGCGCGATAAAATCCGCGCTTGTAGATAAAGACACCTTCTTTCCGTACAACTATAACGCTTTTATAGTTTGGGGAGTTATAGGCATGATTATGACGCTGTTTATGGGGATGATCTTAAAAAACTCCATTTTAGCCGGAGCGCTTTTTTCACTCGTGATGATGAGTATCGGTTTTGTCGTAGAGGGTAAGCTTACTAAAATGACCAATAGCGACTATGATATCGAAAGTTGCACGAAAAAGCAGAGGTTTATTGCCGGTATGTTTACATTTTTAACACTCTTCGCAACGCTCTTTTGCGCGCTTTTGGCGAAATATGATTTGATTATTCCCGCATATATCGTTTGGATATTTGTGATCGGTATAGGTGATTTTGCCGTCGGCTTCGTGTTGAATCAATCAATATTTACAAAGACCGCGTTTTTAGATATTTTTGCGGCTATGGCGCTAAGTGTGGGCGCGTTTTTTATGAATGATCTTGGAAATATCGATTCGCCGTTTTTTTACTTCATACAGGCGGTGACATTTTTTCTTCTGGGTATCATGCCTATACTGGTTGCGTTAAAGATGAAAAGGAAAATTTAGTGTTTGATCCGCTGCTTCATCAAAATATCAGGTCAAAACTCGTCTCTTTGCTTATAGCAAACGAAGAGCTTCCTTTTAAAGCGTTGAAAGAATATCTCGATGTAACGGACGGAAATCTTTCTAGTCATTTAACTAAGCTCGAAAAAGCCGGATATGTAAAAATCGTAAAGAGTTTTGAGGCAAAGCGACCGAAAACCGTGATCTATATCACAAAAGAGGGGATAGAAGCTTTTAAAAAATATATAGAATCATTAAAAAAATTTATTGAGGAGAATTAAATGAAAAGAATTGCGATTTTAAGTATGACGACCTGCATGACGCTTTTTGCGTTGAGCGGTTATGAGATAGCGAAAAAAGCCGATGAGGTTACAAGCGGATTTGAGAGTTCGATATCAACGATGAAGATGATCATGATAAACAGCGCGGGACAAAAGAGCGTTCGCGATATGAAAGGCAAAACGCTTGAAAAAAAGGGAGGAGATAAATCTTTAATGGAGTTTTTATCGCCTGCGGATGTGAAGGGAACAAAACTTTTGACATATCAGCATATAGACAAAGACGATGATCAGTGGCTTTATCTACCGGCTCTTAAAAGAGTAAAACGAATATCAAGCCGCAATAAGAGCGGCTCGTTTATGGGAAGCGAATTTAGCTATGAAGATATTTCGGCGCAAGAGGTGGATAAATATACTTATCAAAAAGAGATAAAAGAGGTCTCTTGCGGCGATAAAACCTGTTATAAAGGGGAGCGAATACCAAAAGACAAACTCTCGGGCTACACAAAGCAGGTAACTTGGATCGATAAAGAGAATTTTCTGGTTTATAAAGTGGATTATTACGATAGAAAAAACTCGCTTTTAAAAACGGCGGTCTTTAGCGATTACAAAAAGATCGACGGAGTTTGGAGGGTCGGAAAAATCGATATGAAAAACCATCAAAACGATAAAGAGACCGTTTTGATATGGGTAAAAGATAAGATAAAAGCGGGACTTAGCGACAAAGAGTTTAACAAGCGGGTACTAAAACGGTGAATTTAAAAAAGATCGTATTTATCGTTTTGTCGGGGATTTCGCTTTTTGCGCATGAGATTGAGTATAAGGGAAATATCGGAGTCGAGTATGATTATTTCAAGCATGATATATCGGATAAAAGAGATAGCTCTTTTTCGTTTCGGTCTCAATTTGAGATAAAAAAAGAGTTTGACGATTCGTCGATAAAAGCGAATATCAAAGCTATCTGGGATAAAGAAGATCACAATAGACGATATATCGATTTTAGAGAGTTGTATTATAAATACAATTTTGAAAACAGCGAATTTTTGATAGGGAAAAATATACTGTTTTGGGGCGCTTTGGAAGTTTATAATATAACCGATGTTTTCAATACGAAAGATATCCTTGACGATCCGTTTGATTATGATAAAAAGCTTGGATCGTGGAATATTTCATGGAGATATTTTTTTGAAAATTCTGAAATCTCATTTATACTCAAACTAAAAGAAGAGGATCAAAAGATGCAAGAGGCGGAGTCCGTTTTTAATTTTTTGCCGCTTGAATATGAGAGTCGTCTTAAAACCGAGTATGACGGCAGACCCTCTTTTTTCGTAAAATATAGTGGATCCGGGGAAGATATTCAAATAGATTATGCCTTTATTTATGAGGCGGGTTACGACTCTTGGAGATATTTTGCTTTTGAAAAAGGCAAGCTTCGCCAACACGCGTACTGGGTAAACAAGCTGATGGGATATATGTCGCTGGTTCTTGAAGATACGATATATAAAGCGGAAGCGGCGTACGCTATAAGCGACGATGTAAAAATAAGCGACTATATTCATGCGGGCGTAGGAGTGGAACATACGCTTTATGGCGTATGGGAAAAAAAAGATTTGGGGCTTCTTGTAGAGTATTATCGATATAAACCGTTTAACGATACGAAGCTTGGCGTCAAAGAGATAGGGCAGATTTTTCAAAACGATCTATATCTTGGAACTCGATTTTCATTTAACGATATTTCAAGTTCGGAGATTTTGGCGGGAATCGATTTTGACTTGGATAAAAGCGAAAAAATCTATTTTGTAAAGTATGACACGAGAATTTTTGATAAATTCAAAACCAAGATAGAGTATCAATATCTTTCTCCATCCGATGATAGCGTTTTTTTCAAAACAAATCATCTCAAACTAAGCATTAGTTACTATTTTTAGGAAAAAACATGAAAAAATATATCGATTTTTTAGACAGATTTAAATGGCTGATCGCGATAGCGATACCGATTTTAGTGCTTGGCTTGTCCATGAATTTAAAGCATTTGGAATTTGAAGGAGATTATCGAATTTGGTTTGATGAAGACTCCAAAATTTTAAAAGAGTATGACGAGTTTCGAAAAGTGTTCGGTAACGATACGGCTATTACGGTCGCTTTTAGAGACGAAAACGGAATTTTCAATAAAAAAGCCCTTAAAACGATTGATACGATCACTCAAGAAATGTGGCGGATGAATCATATAGCCAGGGTTGACTCCTTGACGAATTTTCAATACATTCACGCAAATCCAGAAGACAAAGACGATGTACTGGTTGAAGATTTTATACAAGATATAAGTGGTTTGGACAAGGCTTCTTTGAATCGAAAAAAAGAGATAGCTTTAAACGATCGGGATATGGTCGGCTCGTTTATTTCAAAAGACGGCAAAACAGCGATGATTATAGCTAGACTCACTCCGAAAGTAAACGATAACGGCGATAAGAGCTTTGAAATCATGAAAGATACGAAACGGATACTATCTTCTCTTGAAAAAGAGACGAATTATCGATTTTGGTTAAACGGAGGACCTCCTTTAAACACATCTTTCGTGACGATAGCCCAAAGCGACGGCGGGACATTTACTCCTTTGGTGATATTTACCGTTATGGCGCTTTTGTTTGTGCTTTTTAGAAGAGTAAGCGGCGCTTTGATACCTTTGGGCGTGGTAGTTCTCACATTTTTAACGGTACTTTCGATTCAGGTGCTTTTGGGATACAAGCTTAATAATTTTACGGCAAATATTCCCGTCTTTATCGTCGCCATAGGTATAGCCGATGCGGTTCATGTATATATCGTATGGCTTATGTATAAAAGAGAGGGCAAAAGTACTAAAGAGGCGGTGTTTTTAAGTATGCAAAAGAATATGCTTCCCATATTTTTAACATCTCTTACAACCGCGATCGGGTTCGCTTCTCTTGGAATAAGTCATGTAGTGCCCGTATCGACACTCGCAATAGCTACAGCTTCGGGAGCCGTGTTGGCTTTTTTGATAAGCGTTTTTTGGATGCCTTCGGTTTTGCTGCTTTTAAAAAAGGAGATAAAATTCCAAAACAATGAAAAAAGAGAAACTTTTTGGAAAGATTTGGAGTATGGAAAATTTATAACTTCTAATGATAAAAAAATCGTTCTTATAACGGGGTTGGTCTTTTTGATCATCTCCATAGGGTTGGTAAAGCTCAAGGTCGATAGCAACACGATAAGATATTTTGACAAAAATGTAGAGATAAGGAAATCAACCGATTTTTTACAAAAAAATCTCACCGGCCCTATGGCATATGAAATAGTTGTTGACAGCGGCAAGAAAAACGGCATCAAAGATCCGGCGTTTTTAAACAGCGTACAGAAATTTTATGACAAATTTCAGGCAAAATATCCCGATATTCGCCACATGACATCTCTTATGGATGTGATAAAACGGTTTAATGTCGTTATGAATGAAAAAGATGGCGTCCCCAAAGATCAGAATTTAATCGCGCAGTATCTTTTGCTCTATTCCCTCTCTTTGCCTCAGGGAATGGAGATAAACGATAAGATGGATATAGAGCAAAGATTACTTCGTATAACGGCGCAAGTGAATATAGTCGATACGAGTAAAGATTTAGAGATGATTGATTGGGCTCAAAAATGGTGGGAAAACACCCCTTATAAAGCGACGGTAAACGGACAGACAAAAATGTTTGCGCATATGCAAAAAGATGTAACCGATACTCTTATATATTCGATGTCTTTGGCGATAGTTTTGGTTTCGATAGTAATGTTTCTGATTTTTAGAAATCTCCGGCTTATTTGGGTTTTTTTGATTCCAAACATTCTTCCCATAGCTCTTGTTCTTGGAGTTATGGGCTGGCTTGGAATAAATATTGACCTTGGAGTCGCCGTAAGCGGAGCGATAATATTAGGCGTTGCGGTCGATGATACGATCCACTTTCTCGTAAAATATTTTGAAGCGAGAAAAAGAGATTTAAGTATCCGCGAAGCGTTTGATTATGTATTGAAATACGCCGGAAAAGCGATACTTTTTACAACGATAATATTAAGCGCCTCTTTTGCGGTTTTTATGGGAAGTGATTTTTCTCCGAATTTCAATTTCGGTATCGTAACGGCGACGGCGCTTATTATCGCATTTGTGGTAGATATGCTGTTGTTGCCAGCGTTGCTTAGCATGACGGAGAAGAAAATAAAATCTTAATTTATCAGCGGCTATAATTAAACGATAAAATATCGGGGGCTCTTTGTGAAGTCTGTTTTGCTTTTTTTATTTAGCGGTTTGTTCTTTGCCGGTTGCGGTTTTAAAGAGGATAAAAATAAAGAGTCCGATACCGCAACTTCGACGATAAAAGTTGTAAAAAGCGTTGATTGCGACAAGAAAAAACGCGATGAAAATATGACGGTCAAAAAAACTCGTTATCAAACGAAGTACCCGTTTGTAAAAAATGGAAAGATAGGTGAAGATTTTATACAGTACTTGAGAGAAAGTGCAAAAAAGTAGTATTTCAAAGCGCCTTGCGATAGATTTTATTAATCGTCGAGATTATTTTCTAAACTTTTATAAAAAAGCTTATTAAAATGTTATCTTTTCCTTAAAAATTTTGGTATAATATGCCAAAAAAAGGATAAAAGGTGAAAACAACTTTTCTTTTGTTATCGCTTTGGATCTGCGGCGCTTCGGCTTTGACTCTCGGCGATACTCCGCCCTTTGTAGTGCTTGAAGGTAAAAACGGGGGGATGATCGACGGAACCCCCTGGAGTTCAAAGATGATAAAAGGTAAAGTTTTTGTAGTTTTTTATGTCGATCCCGATGAGAAAGACGCAAACGACGAGTTTAGCGACGCTTTGAAAGCTAAAAAATTTCCGTCTGAAAAATATACTTCTATCGCTATAGTAAATATGGCGGCTACTTGGATGCCCAATTTTCTTATAAATATGAAATTGAAAAAAAAACAGAAAAAATACCCAAACGCTATCTATGTAAAGGATAAAAAGAAAGTTTTGGTTAAAAAATGGATGTTGGCGGACGACAGTTCCGATATACTTGTTTTCAATAAAGAAGGCAAACTTATTTTTCAAAATTTCGGGAAACTCGATTCTCGCCAAGTTGAAAAAGTTATTACTCTGATTGAAAATAATTTAGATAAATAGTTAGATACTCTCCATAAGCAACAAGTAAGTTATAAAATAATTAACTTTCATATAATATGTGTTAAAATAATCATAATTTTATATGAAGGAAAAACTTATGAATAAGATATTGCTCTCTTCATTGACCGTAATCTCGCTTATCGCGCATCTTCATGCCGAATCTACCGAGTTTGATGTTTCCCTTAAAGCCGGTCTAACTTCGATCGATAATGAAAACGGTTGGAATTTTGAAAAAACGACTTTAGCTGCGGATTTTACTTATGATTTGGGGTATGCGCTAAAACCGAGAATCGATCTTGTTTATATCAATATCGACGAAGATAAAGAAGACGGCGGCGTAAGCTCTCTTTTTCAAATAGCTATGGATGCTCAGTACGAACTCGCGCTTAGCGATAGGTATTATGTCGATCCGTATGTTTTTGCCGGTTTAGGGTATGAAAAAGTCAACAGTTCAAGGGAAGGATTTGATAATAAAATCTTTTCCCAATTTGGAATAGGAGTAAAATACCCTTTGACCGATGTAATAAATCTGGCGACGGAATTTAAGGCTATTCAGGTTTTTGATAGCGGCAAAGACGATGAAGATAACGAGTTTGCTATTTTATTTGGCGTAAATATTCCGTTTCATACGCAAGAATTCGTACCCGATAACGACAATGACGGCGTATTGAACGCCGATGATTTATGTCCAAATACTCCGCCGGGCGTAAAAGTCGATGCAAACGGATGCAAGATCAAAGTACCTGTTTTAAAACAAAAACCCAAAAAAGAGAAGATCATTTTGTTAGACTCCGATAACGACGGCGTAACCGATGATATAGACGAATGTCCAAATACGCCGTATAAATTTAAAGTAGATAAAGTCGGATGCGGGATTCAAAAGACTCTTGAAGTAAATTTTGAATCAAACAAAGCCGCTTTGACTCGCTACTCTATGTCGAAGATAAGAGAGTTTGCGGACTATATGAAATCTTTGCCGAATATTTCGGTAACGATCGAGGGTTATACCGACAGCAGCGGGGATGAAAAGAAAAATATGATTCTTTCGCAAAAAAGAGCCGAATCGGTTAAAAAAGCGTTGATAAAAGAGGGTATATCCGCTTCGAGAATAACGGCTGTGGGAAAAGGATCGCTTAATCCGATAGCGGATAATTTAACCGCAAGGGGTCGCGCTAAAAACCGTAGAATAGAAGCGATAATACATCATTAAGGAGTGAGTTATGAAAAAATTATATATGAGTGCGGGATTACCTCTTTTAAGTATCTTGATTTTTGGATGCGGAGGGGATAGAAGCGCGCTGTATGACGGATCAGGCAACAGAATAACCGCTTCGGGTAATAAAGTGTTATGGATATACGATACGGAGGACGGGAAAAAAATGATCAAAAATAATTTCGTATATATTCCCGGCGGATTCGATGTTGACGGTGAC
>JALWKJ010000103.1 GCA_027081495.1 Campylobacterales bacterium
TTCTAAACATTTCGAGCGTTTTATTTAACTCATCGGATTTTGTTGTCAAACTTTTAGATACTTCGTTAACATTTTCTCCCGCTTTTTTACTGCTTTGCGAGACTTTTAGCAACTCCTGCATTTTAGAAATCAACAAGCCGCTCGTTTTAGCGATATCGGTCATTTTGTTTGCGGCTACTGATGAAACCTCTATACTGTGACCTAGATGTTTTTTCGTATCATTCGCATCTTCAATAAGATTATCTGCATTTTGGGCAATCTGAGTAAACTCTTTTGAAGTGTTTTGTATATCTACGCTAATCGTTCCGATATGCTGTGTGATGACATTTACATTCAAATTTATCTCGGAAAGTGATTTTTGCGTTCTTTCCGCAAGTTGACGCACCTCATCCGCTACAACCGCGAAACCTCTTCCATGTTCTCCGGCACGAGCCGCCTCTATCGCCGCGTTTAACGCGAGTAAATTCGTCTGATCGGCTATATCTCCGATAATCGAGATGATATTTTTTATCTCAGCGGCCTGAGAGTTGAGTTCGCTTATCTGAGTTGTGAGAGCCTCTTGTCTTCTATTTCCTTCAAATATCATCTCAACGGATTTTTGCAAGTCGTTGACAAACTTATCAAGAACTTCCTGCGTAGTCTCAAGATCTTTTGTAGTAGTAACTACATGATCTTCGGTAGTCACGAGATTATCGCCTACATTTTGGATAAGTCCACTCGTATCATTAAATAAAACTTCGGTTTTGTTAATATTTTGAGCCAACAAATCGGCTGATGATCGTAAATTTTGACTATAATGACAAGTTTGCGACGAGTTATGCTTAGTTTTATCTATCGCGTCTTTAAATACCGATAAAAGTCTATTTATAGACAACGCGATCTGCTGAAGTTCTCCTTTTGCGTCTATTTTTATACTCTTTGATAAATCCATTGTCGATGCTATATCGCTTATTTGATCTTTTATCTCGTCTATATTATTTATAATATTTCTTGAAATCATGATAATCAATCCGGCAAAAAACGCGATAATGATAAAATCGAAAACCATAGTTGCGATTGACTTCGCATTTTCATCAGCTTTTAACTGGGCTATGGTATTTAGCGTCTGTTTTGATATATAATCGTCTATTGATTTTAGTATATTGATTTTCTCGGTTATAGTTTTAAACCAATATACCGAATCCGTATCAAACTGATGATTAAGCGCGAGATCTCTCATACGATTTACCTCGTCAATAGCTCTACCTTTATAGTTTTGAACATAATACTCTTTTACATGTTTTGGCGCCGTAGCCAAAAACGAATCAAGATAACTGTTTTGTTCCGCTATAAGATTTATCTCTTTTTTCTCAAGACCCGGCGCAAAAGAACCCGAAGCGAATGTTGCAGAAAGTACCGCTCTTTCCACACCGGCTCTCTCTTTTGACTTTAAAAAGTTGGCATATGCGCCTAAAAGATTAGCCAGTTCACTATTTGTGCTTGATTTTGCCGTAGCGGGAACTATATTTAACATTGCGGCATTCATATCGGTAAAAAACGAAATCGCGTCTTTTGCGGAAATAGTAAGAGAATCTATCCTTGTTCGAATACCGTTAAATTTATCCAAATATTCATTTAACTCTTTGATATCCGACAAAAGCTCGCTGTTTAATATGTCGTCTGAAATCTCCGATAGATACTTGCGATACTCTTTTAGTCTTTGATCCGTAAGCTCTCTTTGTTTGGGTAGCTCTTTTGTAAATTTTTGACCTTTTGAGCCTAGATAAACGGCGCTAGCTCCTCTTTCTTTTTGAGTTTCATGAACTAATTTCGATATATTGTCCGCAAGCAGCGTGATCTTTTCCAATTTATCCAATCGGCTTGAGACATTATTGGATTTAAACAAATCTGACGCAAAAAGCGCAAGACCCAATAAAGCGATCGCAAAAATTACAATATTTAATTTTTGTTTAATCGAGAATTTTGAAAACATACAATTTATCCTTTATATTGATTTATAACTATTTAATATATCGACTTATTGTATTTTTCATTTAACAAACACTCAAGAACACCGTTATATAGGCAAAAAACAAAGCTTTAAAGCTTGAAACGATCTATTTATCTCTTACTCGTTTGCGGATTCAAACTCCAAAGATATCGAATTTACACAGTGGCGAATATTTTTAGGAGTAAATTGTTCACCGCAGAAAACATGTCCCAAATGAGCGCCGCAATTTGCGCAAATTATCTCTACTCTTTTTCCATCTTTATCCGGTACTCTTTTTATGGCGTTTTTTATCTCATCGTCAAAACTAGGCCATCCGCATCCCGAATCGAATTTATCCGACGACCTGTAAAGTGCGCTGGAACATCTTTTACATCTATAAATACCTTTCTCATAAAACTTATCGTATTTACCGCTGTAGGGCATTTCGGTACCTTTGCGGATTATCACCCTCTCCTCCTCAGGCGTCAATTTTTTATATACGCTCTTTTTATCCATTTTCTTTCCTTTGTAAAACAAATCTTATTTGCTGTGAAATTTATTAGTATGCGGTGTTGTGATATCTTCACTTATAATGGTTAGTAAAAGTCAAGAGTTGAACTCAGACCCGCATAACCCGATAATAACATCCATAGCTTTAGCTTTAATCCGTTTTTCAGTAAAATCACCAAAAAGACAGGACAACCGATGGCAGTCGATTTAGTTAACCCCAACGATACTCATATTCAAAAAGTCACACATAAAAGCACTCCTCTTGAAAAAAAAGCCCCGCTTGTAGCAACGGGCGTCTCTTTGATTCTTGCGATCATAAAACTTACGGTCGGGCTTATGAGCGGCTCGGTTGCGCTATTGGCTTCGGCTGTAGATTCGATCATGGATATGTTCGTTTCCGTTTTTAACTTCCTGGCAATTCGTCTCTCCGATAGAAGCCCCGATGAAAGATTCGCTTTTGGATACGGAAAGATAGAAGCCCTGGCCGCTACGCTCGAAGGGCTTGTAGTTATGGGTTCGGGCATTTTTATCATCTATGAATCGATACAAAAATTCATCAATAAAGAGAGTGTCACTCATATCTCGCTCTCAATAACCGTCATGATCTTTTCTATTCTTACCGTAGGCGCTTTGGTAGCGTTTTTAGCTCATGTAGTAAAAAAAACAAACAACATGGTTATAAAAGCGGATCTTCTTCATTATAAAACCGATCTTTACAGCAATAGCGCCGTTTTACTCTCTTTGGCAATTATTTATTTTACCGACTGGTACTGGATAGATATACTCTTTGGAGCGGCAATCGGTATTTATATCATCAAAGAAGCGTATGAGCTTGTCAAAGAAGGAGCTCAAGTATTGCTTGATGTCTCTTTGCCAAAAGAAGAAATCGAAAAAATTATCTCCATCGTAGAAAACGATCCCGATATTACCGATTTTCACTTTCTAAAAACAAGGTTCGCCGGAAAATATAAATTTGTCGAAATCCATATAGTCCTTGTACCCGATATTTTACTTCTACACGCTCACCGCATAGCGGACTCTGTAGAAGATAAAATAAAAGAGATCGACACGCAGAAAAAGTGGCATATCATGATTCATCTTGATCCGTATGACGACTCTACTATGCATTAAGGCTCTTTGATATATGCGCTTGCGGCACGAAATCCTATGGAAGGATCTTTAAATCCTAAACCGTAGTTTAGCTTTGCCGCGGAAACTCCCACTAACTCTTTATCGCCTCTGGCTTTTGAACCGCCTCTGGCGACAACCGCGTAGGGATCGATATCTCCGCTGTTTCCCGTAAGATTTAGAGTATCCGTAGCGCCGCTTGTTGTCGAACCGTCGAAATATTTTCCCGCGCCAAAAACCGAATGAAGCGGTCTATTTCGATCTTTAAGTATCGGCATCCACCATAGCGGCGTATTTGCGCCAAGCATGGTATATTCAACCATCCCGGCGTCGCCTCCCAAAAATCTATCGTCTATGGCAAACATTCCGTTTGTCCATTCGGCCTTTGAACCGCTTAAATCAAAAACCTGCGTTTTATAATCCGTCGGAACCAAGGGATCGACTCCCAAAAGGGAATTTTCTATCACAAAATATCGCCTATCGTTGCCGTCGTATCTATCTCCCTGATACAACTTCCCTTTTTCAACCTCTTCGCCGTTCCAATTTTTTTTATTGTTTATCACCAGTTTTACTACCTGCATCCACTGTTTTTCACTAGGAAGAGAGATCGACCATTTTGAGTCTTTTATCTGCGAGTTTTCAAGAGCATACGCCGCTTCTATGGGACTATACCCGCCTACCGCCTCTTTTTGCGCGGAAAAATAGACTCTATTTGCTCTAAAATCGCTTAAATCGCTTAAGGATATATCTGCAAACCCCGTATCGTTTTGATCGAGTTGTAAATCGAATTTTTCATTTTTGCCGTTATATATAAGAAATTTATCTCTTATAAAATCGCTTATCTCAATCGGTTTTACGGTCAGCGTTTCATTACTCTCGACAGCTTCGTATTTGGCCAGCCAAAAACCGTCTTCGTCGATACCGTCACCGTCAACATCGAATCCGCCGGGAATATATACGAAATTATTTTTGATCATTTTTTTCCCGTCCTCCGTATCGTATATCCATAACACTTTATTACCCGAAGCGGTTATTCTGTTGCCTGATCCATCATACAGTGCGCTTCTATCC
>JALWKJ010000104.1 GCA_027081495.1 Campylobacterales bacterium
GCTCTATATCGTTTAAAAATTGGCTTGTCTGGTAAATAATTGAAAATTCCCATCTCGTAGAAAGATAAGATGCGGCTTTTAGTATAAATCTCTCTTTTTTATAACTCTCTTCATCAAGCAAAAACGATTCAAAACGCAATAAAAAAGCTCCGTTTTCGATAGGAGAAAGATCGTCTCTTAATTGTGAAATAACCCATCCGTTAAGCTCATCTCTTTTTTTTTGAAGAATCTTATGGAAAATATCCGGACGCATATCGGTAACCACGACACGGCGTAAAAATTCAAAAATTCCGGCTTCTATGAGATTTAACATATCGATTTGATCGTCGTTTTCTATTTTCGCAAGAAAATAAGCAATGATAAATTTATGAGCCTGTTTATCGAGTTCGACAAGATCGACCATCCTTGGATAGTCGTTCCATCTTTGAATTGAAGCGGCCGAAAAAAACAGCTCTATCAGTTTAGGAGTAATCATCTTTTTATTTTATCGCTATCGATCTCTATAACCGTATGAACATTTCCGCGAGGATTGAAATCCGCGACTATTTTCATCCACTTTGGGGACAACTTTTCATTTAGAGTGTCATAAATTTCGTTTGCGCTATCTTCATGACTTATATGTCTTTGCATAAATGAGTTTATATACAATTTTACGGCTTTTAGCTCCACAACCCATTTGTCGGGTATATATTCGAGGTAAATAGTCGCAAAATCAGGATATCCGCTTCTTGGACAAAGACAGGCGAACTCCGGTAAGGTTATTTTTATGAGATAATCTTTTTTATGTCTATTTGGCCAAATCTCAAGATCTTTTTTTGGATCAAATCGCGTTATCTCTTTTTCACCGTATTTCATGTTTTACCTAAACATCAAGATGCTTTACATCTTTTGCATGAGTTTGTATATAATTTCTTCTAGGTTCCACTTCATCTCCCATAAAGAGAACAAATGTATCGCTTGCCGCTTCCGCGTCTTCGATTTTTATACGAAGCAGTCTTCTATTTGCGGGATCCATCGTAGTTTCCCAAAGTTGTTCCGGATTCATTTCGCCAAGACCTTTATATCTTTGTATATAAGCACCTTTCTTAGCGTTTTTTTCAACTTCGTCAAGCATATCCAAAAGCTCTTTGTTCGATTTGTCGTACCCCCACTCTTTTATTTTATTGTTGATATGTACGGCTTCGGTAAAAAGAGGGTTTGAAAAAAGATCGTCGTCTATTTTTATCTCTTCTAGTCCGTCAAAATTTTGTATATACAGATGAAGTTGTTCTTGCGTAACTTTTTTATTGAGTATATTAAACTCCAAAGAGTTAAGAAAAGCGGCTATATCCCTATATAATTCTTCTCCCTTTAAAGCTATAACATCGGGATTTTCTACTAAATATTGGACTACCTCTATGACATGAAATCGCTTTTCAAGCTCTTTAAGCACGCTTCTATAAGCTGAGACGACTTTAAAAAGTTCAAGCATATCTTTAACTCCAAGCTCTTTGGACTCGATAGACTCTATTCCGTTTTCGATCAAATATTCGTTTAGCGCGCGATCATCTTTGAGATAAATCTCTTTTTTTCCTTTTTTATATCTATAAAGCGGAGGCTGAGCTAAATATACATATCCGTTTTTTATCAAAGGTTTTAAAAATCTAAAAAGAAATGTCAATAAAAGCGTTTGAATATGGCTGCCATCAACATCGGCATCGGTCATGATTATAATTTTATGATATCTTAGTTTTTCATCGTTAAACTCATCTCCTATACCACATCCCAAAGCCGTAATAATATTTGTAATCTCATCGGATTTTAATATTTTGTCGATTCTACTCTTCTCGACATTCAAAATTTTACCCTTAAGAGGCAATATAGCCTGAAAAACACGATCCCTTCCCTGTTTTGCCGATCCGCCGGCGGAATCGCCCTCGACTAGATAAAGCTCGCTAATCGATGCGTCTTTACTTTGGCAATCAGCCAACTTACCGGGAAGCGTTCCAACGCTCATCGTATCTTTTCGTCTTGTCAAATCCCTGGCTTTTTTAGCGGCTTCTCTTCCTCTAGCGGCAGCTAAGGCTTTATTCATGATAGCTTTTGCTTCAATCGGATTTTCTTCGAAATATTTACTAAGATACTCATTGACCATTCTTTGGACAAGAGGTCTTACATAAGAAGAACCGAGTTTGCCTTTTGTTTGTCCCTCAAACTGAGGTTCGGGAACTCTCACGCTTACTATCGCGATCAATCCCTCTTTTACATCGTCGCCGGTTATTTTCGTATCTTTTTCTCTTTGTGCGGCGTTGTTGTTAACATACTTAACGATCGCCCTTGTCAGTCCCGCGCGAAAACCGGCTTCATGAGTTCCGCCATCGGGGGTTTTTATGTTGTTGACAAAAGAGTAAAGTTTTTCATGATATGAAGTGTTGTATATCATTGCGATATCCACTTCTATATCTTCCATAGACTCTTCCATCCTGATAGGCTTGGTAATGGCGTCGGTTTTATTCAGATCTTGAACAAACTGCATCGTACCGCCTTCAAAATGGTAAATCTCTTCTTTACCTACTCGGTTATCTTTAAATAAAATAGTTATTTTCGGATTTAGATAGGCTAACTCTTTAAATCTTTTTGAAAGTGTTTCATAACTAAATTCCGTAACCTCGAAAATAGAATCATCGGGCCAAAATTCAACGGTAGTACCGGTTCTATTTGTCGTCCCAACCTCTTCAAGAGGCATAACGGGGATTCCTTTTTCAAACTCTTGATAATATTTTTTTCCGCCTCGGTTGATTTTTAAAATCAGTTTTTTCGATAAAGCGTTTACGACGGAAACTCCGACTCCGTGAAGACCGCCCGAAACCTTATATGTGTCTTTGTCGAATTTACCGCCCGCGTGAAGAACCGTTAAAACAACGGTCGCGGCCGAAATCTTTTCCGTAGGATGTATATCTACGGGAATACCGCGCCCGTTGTCGGATATAATCGCCGATCCTTCCCGGGTTATTTCAACGGTTATTTTATCGCAATATCCCGCCATAGCCTCATCTATAGAGTTATCGACAACTTCATAGATCATATGATGAAGACCGCCCGTATTCGTATCACCGATATACATTCCGGGGCGTTTTCTAACAGCTTCAAGTCCTTTTAGGACTTTAATATTACCGGCTCCGTAATCTTTTTGCATATTTATCCTCTTTTTATAGCATTATCGGCATAACAACCGTTATAAAATTTTCACTCTTTAGAGTAAAAGGTAAAGTCGCGTCATTATAGCCAAGTTTAAATTCATTTTGATCTACATGAGATAAAAAATCTAAAATATATCTACTATTTACGGCAAGCGATATCTCTTCTTGAAGCGATACGGAGTATAAAAGTTCGGTTTTTGCTTCGACATCGTCTTCGTTTAAACTCTCAAAAATTATCGATTCGTTCGTAAATGTAATTTTCATCTCTTGAGAAATAGTCGCGATCTGTTTTATATGAGTGATTATTTTATCGCGATCTAAAAGCAGTTCCTCTTTTGACTCTTTTGGTATGATTCTTTGGTAGTCGGGATATTTGCCGTTTATGAGTTTTGTAAAGAATATAAAATTTTCGGATTTTATAAGAAGCGTTTTTTCATCATAGAAAATCTCCATTTCATCAAAAAAAAGTTTTTGTATTTCACTTATAGCTTTTTTAGGAATAATAAGAGATATCTCTTTATCTATCTTTTTTTCGATTGTCACTACAGCCAGTCTTCTAGTATCCGTAGCTACAAAATTCACTCTATTTGAAGAAAGATCTATTAACGCGCCGTTTAATTCAAATTTAGGATTGTTAGTATCTATCGCGGGTGATATTTTTTTGATAGCTTTTAGAAACTCCATAGGGTTTATCTCAAATTTAGGTCTATCGTTTATATCCGGAAATTGCGGATATTCCAAAGCGTTATACATAGGAAGTTTAAATTTTGACTTCTCTTGTCTTATATAAAGATGATCGTCTTCGGTTTTTAACTCGACAAGATCGTCTTTTAATATTTTCACTATATCTAAAAGTTTTTTACCGTTTGCGGTTGCAAGTCCCGCTTGTTCTATATCTACATTTGACGAGTTCATAGAGATACCTATCTCAAAATCCGTAGCTTTTAATTCAAGTAGAGTTTCATTTGCATCTATAAGCACATGAGAAGTTATTTGTGAAATATCTTTTTTTTCTAAAAAGCTTTGAGCGTTTACGAGCATATGCTCAAGAACATTTTTATTGATTTTAATAATCATCTGTTTTCCCTTTTATTATTTTTTTTTAGTTTTAATAGTAGATGCCGTGAATTGGTGAATAACCTTTTTATGTACGAAGTTTCGGTATTTTCATGAAGTTTTATCTTATAAATTTTATTCACAATGATTCACTTTTTTTTGATTTTGTTGATATTATTTTACTCTCAAGTTCTTCAACTTTGATTTTGAAATCTTCATCGTTTGAAAGGAGTTCATTGATTTTTTTCATAGCATGAGAGACGGCGGTATGATCTTTTAATCCGAAAAATTCCGCAAGTTCTCTCATCCTGTTGTTTTTGGTCAGCTTTTTTGCGAGATATATACTGATTCTCCTAGCTTCTACGATCGGCGAACTTCGTTTCTTCGATTTTATATCGGTCGGTTTGATATTTAATTCACGCGCTACGACTCGTATGA
>JALWKJ010000105.1 GCA_027081495.1 Campylobacterales bacterium
CTTTATAAACAGTTGGTTAGCTTAAGATAGCGACTTTTTTATCTTTTGAGCCAATTGTTCCGGTAGTAGCCCCATTGATTCCTCGACTAGTTTTGTATTTCCATGAGGGATAAAGTCATCTTCGTATTCAAATGTCGTAAGTTTGATATCGGAGATATTATTGGCGGATAGAAATTCACAAATCGCGCTTGCGACTCCACCCATTTTTGCACTATCGCTAAATACGAACCATTTCGAATAGATCGTTGCGAGTTTTATAAGCATCTTCTCATCGAGCGGTTTTACGAAAACCAAGTCTAAAAGTCCCGCGTCTTCGTCTAAAAGTTTCATAGTCTCATAAGCTCTTGCCACGCCTGCTCCATAACCGATCAAGAGTATTTCCGATTTGCCTTCGTGAAGAAGATTCGCTTTTGCGTATTGTATATTTTTACATTTGTAAGGGAGAGGTTTAAAAGATCCTCTTGGATATCTAAAAGCGCAAGGCGTTTTCATTTGACGGGCAAATTCAACGCACTCACGCAAGCTCTTATCGTCTCTTGGTGCAAAGATGGTTAGATTTGGAACCGTACGAAGGTATGATATATCAAACGCTCCTTGATGAGTCTCTCCGTCTTCTCCGACTATTCCCGCTCGATCGATGGCAAATACGACAGGCAGCGACATGATACAAGCGTCATGAATAACTTGATCGTAAGCTCTTTGTAAAAAAGTGGAGTATATAGCCACAAAAGGTTTAAAACCCTCTTTTGCCATAGCGCACATAGAAGTTACCGCATGTTGCTCGGCAATCCCCACATCCCAAAATCTTTCCGGAAATTCCAACATAAGATCTTTTATTCCCGTTCCGCTTGGCATCGCGGCCGTAACGCCGACGACTTTTTTATCTTTTTTTGCGATATCCAGCAAAGCGTCGCTAAATATTTTCGTTGCGTTTTTATCTCCGTTTTTTTCAATAGGCTCGCCCGTGTCTATATCGAACTTGCTCACTCCATGCCAATGTTCATAATACCCTTCGGCAATCTTGTAACCTTTTCCTTTTGTAGTTTGAGTATGGATGATTATAGGTTTTTTCATCTCTTTGGCTATCGAGTATGCTTCTATAAGAGCTTGAAGATCATGACCGTCAACGGGACCGATATATTCAAGACCCAACTCTTCAAAGATGATTCCGGGGGTGATGAGCTTCATACTTTCGTCAAATCGTTTTGCTATATAACTAGCGCCTTCGGGCAGATGTTCTAGTATCTGTTTTGTTTGGGTTTTTAGTTTTTGATAAAATTTCCCCGCCATTACCTGAGAGAGATAGTTGCTTATAGCTCCGATCGGTTTTGCTATACTCATCTCGTTGTCGTTTAGTATGATGATGGTTGGAAGTTTTTTATCTCCAAGCTCGTTCATAGCTTCATAAACCATTCCGGCGCTCATAGAACCGTCTCCGATAAACGCTATGGGTAAACGATCTTCATTTTTCAATTTTATCGCTTTTGCGGCGCCTACGGCTAGAGAAATCGAAGTTGAACTATGACCGGCTATAAAATAATCGTATGAGGATTCATCGGGTTTCGTATAGCCGCTTATACCTTTAAATGTTCTTAGTGTTTCAAATTTTTCCCATCTGTCGGTTAAAAGTTTGTGCGCATAAGCTTGATGTGAAACATCGAAAATAAAAGGATCTTTTTTAGGATCAAAAACATAATGCATCGCGACGATCAATTCTACCGCGCCAAGAGTGCTGCTAAGATGACCTCCGTTTTTACTAACCGTTTGTAAGATTTTCTCTCGTATTTTTTGACATAATTCTTCTAACTCGACTATACTGTAATCTTTTATATCCATTTAACTCTCTTTTTGTAGTAGCGATAGGGCTTGTTTGTAGCGGGTTGCAATATCGCCGTTTATATTTCCGCTTTCGCTAAATATTACAACGCCGCCTTTTTGAATAGCTTCATCTGCTTCAATTTTAATCATACTAGCTTTAATTTGGCTTGATATATACTCTTTGTCGTACGGATTTACCTTTAGTGTGATATTACTACTCTCTTTGAGAATTTTTATTAACTCTTTAGCTATTTGGACAGCTATTTTTGCCGAATTTGTTTCGATCTCTTTTGCTATCACTTTTTTAGCCAGCATAAATGTGCTTTCAAGCAACTCTTCTTCAAGATTTTCAAGCGCAGCGTCAAATTTAAGCTTCTGTTCATCGATCAGTTCTATTGATTTTATCAGTTGAATTTTTAGATTTTCTATCTCGTCGTTCATCTCATCCGATATAGTCTTCATCGCATCGTTTTTACCGTTTTCGTATGATTCTTCTTTTGCTTTGGCGAGTTTTTGCTCAAACTCCTGCTCTTTTTTTTCAAGTTCCATCTGAAGGCGTATAACATCGGAAGTTAGTTGTTCTATTTTTTCTAAAAACTCTTTTTTTTCTTCCGAATCCGATTCTTCTTCTTTTGGCGGTCGGTTATCTTCTTGTGTATCGTTATTTATGGAGGACTTGACAAAAGGGTTTTTATTTTCAAAAAGATTATCTTTATCGTCTATGTCAAGCTTATCAAAAGAAAACTTTTTGATAGTGTGTTTTGAGTCTTCGTCGGTATTAATGATTTTTCCCATTTATTCGATCACTTCATCTGCTTCACCGATTTGAACCAGACCTTTTTCAGCCAGTTTTTGTACCTCTTCAACGATTTTTCTTTGCGCCTCTTCGATATCTTTTACTTTTGTCGGTCCCATAAATTGCATCTCTTCGACAAATGCGTCGGCGGCTCTTGTTGACATATTTTCAAGAAATTTCTGCTTGAGCTCGTCTCCGGCTCCTTTTAGCGCAACCATGAGTTGATTTTTATCAAGAGCTTTAAGAAGTTCTCTTATAGCGTTTTTGTCGAGTTTCTCGATATCTTCAAATGTGAACATTAAGTCTTTGATCGTATTTGCAAGTTCCGAATCCATTTTTTCTATGAGCTCGATAGTCGATTTTGTGGCTTTTTGTCCTAGTTTGTTTAAAAGTTCGGCTACGGCTCTAGGTCCTCCGACTTCTACTTTGTATGATGTTAGAGATTCGAGTTTGCTTTCCAAAACAGCGGAGACTCTTTTGATAATCGCGGGGGAGATATCTCCAAGATTTGCCATTCTTATCGTAACATCGGCGCGAAGATTGTCTTCAAAGTAAGAGAGTGTTTCAGCCGCTGAGACGGGAGACATATGCGCTAAAATCAAAGCGATTGTTTGAGGATGTTCGGAGACTATAAAATCCGCTAGTTGATCCGGTTTTACTTTTGTAAGAAAATTGAAGCTTTTTGCCTCTCCAAGCTCTTTTGAAAGCCTGTTTAAAATTTTTTGCGCGGTTTCGGGACCGAAAGTTTTAAATAAAATCTCTTTTGCATACTCCAATCCCCCGCTTACGATATATTGGTTTGATTGCAAAAGCGCTAAAAACTCTTCCAGTACCGCCGTCGCTATCGGTTTGTCAACATTTTTCAAAGTCGCGATACTCGCTGAAAGCCCCGTGATCATGTCTATATCGAGATTTGCGAAAATCCTAGCGGTAGCGTCTTCTCCAAGCTGCGTTAAAAATATAGCGATTTTTTCCTGCATAGAGAGTGCGTCGAATATCTCTTTTTGTTCTTTTGAAAGCGGTGTTTTCATCTGCGCTCCTTACAGCTGTTCTTTCTCTTCTTCGACGATAGATTTTATAAGTTTTGCCGCCTCTTCAGGGCTTTTTTCTATCTCGGTTCTAATTTTTTCAAGTAAAACTTCGTGTTTGATCTCCTCTTTGTCCAAACCTTTTCCAAGACCCAACTCCTCTTCGGCTCTTTTTTTAGCTTCATTATACTCTTTTAATATCTCATCTTCCTCCTCTTCTTCGCCAAGTTCGGATTCAAGTTCCGCATATAAATCTTCTTCTTTATACTCTTGCAACATCTTTTCACTAAAAGGCGAAACTACTTTTTTATAAAAGATATAAAGAAGCATAAAGGCCAAAATATATTTTAAAAGAGGTAAAAAAGGATTTATATAAGTTGAGACGAAAACTCCGATCTGCGCCTCAAAACCTTTTGGTTTTGTCGCGGTAATCGGGTTGAACTCGAAATTGCTGACGGTTATGGAGTCTCCTCTCTTTCTATCATACCCTATACTGTTTTTAATAATATTTTCTATAGCTTCGATTTCCGTAGGATCAAGCGGAACATAGACGGTTTTTTCCTCTTTCGTTTTATCGTCGATTTCGTTTTTGTATTTTCCATCTACTACGACCGCAGCCGTTATTCTTTTGATTTTTGCGAATTCACCTTTTATATTCGTAACTTTTTTTGAGATCTCATAATTTGTCGTAGTGGAGCTTTTTTCATATTTTTCACCCGCGTTTTTATTTTTTGTCGCCCCCTCGATTGGACCTATGTTGCTGATGGCGCCGGGAACTCCGCCCGTTTGCGCGACCTGCGCTCCTTGTTTTTTCTCTTCTAGGCTCTGTTCGCTTCTAACAACGGATTCGGGATCGTAATATTCGCTGACTGTATCTTTTTTTTCAAAATCAAAGTCTATAGTTACTTTCGCGACGACTTTTTTTGAGCCTCCAAGAATCGGAGAGAGAACATTTTCTATCTTTTTTTCGTAAGCTTTTTCATACTCTTTTTTATATTTTACCTGCGCGCTTACAAGTTCCGGTTCAAATCCGCTATCCAATGTCTCGCCTAAAGAGATACCGTTTTGATCTATAAGTTTTACATTTTCGCTTTTCATTTTCATAACGGACGCCGCTACGAGATTTTTTATTCCCGCTATTTGCTTCGAAGTTAGTTTCGCTCCGTTTGCGATTTGTAATACGACCGAGGCTTTGGGCGATTCTTCTTTTTCTACAAATACGCTCTCTTTCGCGAGGGCGATATGGACTTTTGCGTCTTCTATGGGTTGTAAACTTTCTATAGTACGAGAGAGTTCACCCTCAAGCGCGCGAAGGTATTTGATTCTTTGCGCAAAATCCGTTTCTCCAAACTCAGTTTTGTCAAATAGTTCAAATCCTATTTTACTGCTTTTGGGAATACCTTGCGCCGCTATGGCGATTCTTTCTTTATAGACATATTCTCTTGGAACTTCGATTGTCCCCTCGTTTTTTAGACGATAGGGCACATTATCTTTTTCAAGCTGATCTATTATGAGCGCCGCATCTTGAGGAGAGATTTTATCAAACAAAACCCTATAACCGTCAGGACTTTTTTTGCTACCCGTATAAAGAACTAAAAAAACTATAAATGCGATAACCGCTAGAGTCGATACTCCTATGATAATCTTTTGTCTATTTGTAAGCTTAGTAAAGACCGCGGTTATTTGCGAGAGTAGCGTTTTAAAATCCATCTATAACAAAAACCTTCTATAATAGTGACTGAAACTCTTTGAAAAAGAGCTCGTTTTGTTCAGGCGTGCCGATGGTGATTCGTACGCCGTTTAAGCCGTAACTTTGTAAATCTCTTATTATTATACCTTTTTTTAATAATAGTTGTGCTATTTCGGTAGAATTTCTATCCTTATCAAAAATAAAAGTTATAAAATTTGTATAACTATCTATAAAGTTTATTTTATTTTCACTTGCAAAATTTTCAAACTTTTTCATCTGTTTGAAATTGTTTTTTATGCTTTTTTGGACAAATTCGTCATCTTCCAAAGCCGCGACCGCGGCTTTAAGAGAGAGCGAAGTTACATTAAACGGCGGGCGCATTTTATAAAGAGCGCTTGTTATCTCTTTAGAGGCTATGCCGTATCCGACCCTCATGCCGCCAAGACCGTAAGATTTTGAAAAAGTTCCCAGATAAAGAGTATTTGGAAAATTTTCTATAAGTTCTTTGGGATCGACTCTTTTTTTCGGATCCTTCGCATAAGCAAAATCTTGATAAGCGCCGTCGATTACTACCAAGGTGTTTTTATCTATCTTTTTTAAAAACAAGAAAACTTCATCTTTGTCAAGAGATTCGCCCAGAGGATTGTTCGGAAGACATAAGAAGATAATGCCGATAGAGTCTTTGTCTTTTTTATAGATATTTAAAAACTCTTCCAATCTATGCTGATGAGAAGGCGTTTTTACTACTTTGGCGCCGACTTGTTTGGCATATATCTCGTACATAGCGAAAGTGGTTTTTGCGGTTAGGACTTTTTTGTATCTGTTCGCTTTGACATTTATCGCAAAAGAGATCACTTGATCGCTGCCGGCTCCTATTATTATGTTTTCAACATTTATTTCAAATTTTTTTGCCAATGAATTCTTTAAATCCGTCATTGAGTCGTCGGGATACATATAGACGCTATGGGCGTTTTCTTTGATGGCTTGTATCACTTTGGGACTTGTTCCGAAAGGATTTTCGTTTGAAGCCAGTTTGACGATATTTTCAGCGTCGATTCCATATTCTCTTACAACAAGCTCGATAGGTTTTCCGCCTTCGTAAGGTTTTATATCTTTTAACTGTTTATTAAAAAGCATCTTTTTCTCCGGCGACATAGCTTCCCAGCCATTTGATTTTATTTGGCGACTTGTTTATCGCTTCTTTGACATTTTGATCATCTATATGACCTTTGAAATCTATAAAAAACATCGATTTATATTTTTCGTCTCTTAGCGGTCTTGAGTCTATTTTTGTAAGGTTTATACCATGATCTTGAAAATTTTTCAAAAAATTTACGAGACTTCCGGGAGAGTTGTCCGTTTTTGCAATAATAGAGGTTTTGTCATTGTCGCTTTTTTGATTTTTAAAATCGCTTAAAATCAAAAATCTCGTGTGATTCGCGAGATTGTCCTCGATTTTTTCAAAATGGATCGGGAGCTTATAAAGTTTTGCCGCGATAGCCGAACAGATAGCGGCGGAGTTTTTATCGTCTTTAGCCTTCTTAGCCGCGGCGGAAGTCGAGTAGGTGGGTACAAATTCGACATTCGTTAAAAAATGCTCTTCTATGAAATTTTTACATTGATTGTAACCTTGAGGATGAGAATATATCCTTTTTATCTCTTTTAAATCTTCGGCGATCGTTGCGAAAGAGTGATGTATATCCATATATAGTTCGGCTACTATTTTGGAATCGTATTTATTCAGCGAGTCTATCGTAGTCCCGACCGCGCCTTCGGTGTTGTTTTCTATGGGAATGACGCCGTATTTCGCCTCTTTATTTTGAAGCACTTTAAAAACCGCTTCTATCGAATTTAGCGGCAGATAGTAGCTAAGAGCGCCGAATCTGCTCTCGGCCGCTTGATGAGAATAGCTTCCTTCGGGTCCCAAATAGGCTATTTTTTCGGGAAGTTCCAAATTTCTACTCACGGCGAAAATCTCCATAAATATCGCTTCTATGGCTTCGGTTGTTAAATCTCCGTCATTTTGGCTTTCAAGCCTTTTTAAAATCTCCCTCTCTCTTTCGGGGCGGTAGATGCTCGAGCCGCCTTTTTGCTTTAGTTTTCCGACGGCTTTGACGAATTTCATTCTTTCATTTAAAAGTTTTAAAAGTTTATCGTCGATTTTATCTATACCCTCTCTAAGTTCATTTAAATTCATTTTAAAAAATCCTTTTCAAGCGCGATCATATCCTCAAAGCTTTCTCTTTTTCGTATAAGGCGATCGTTGCCTTCTTCTATAGCCACTTCGGCCGCGCGACCTCTGGTATTGTAGTTTGAGCTCATCGTAAAACAGTATGCGCCCGCGCTTTTTATGATAAGTAGATCGTCGTGATCGGTTTTTGGAAGTTTTATATTTTTTGCAAAAAAATCGCCGCTTTCACATACCGGTCCGACCACATCGCACTTTGTATCTTCATCTGTGGTATCTTTTCCTATTATCTCTACTTTATGGTAAGCGTCATACAGTGAAGGGCGAATAAGATCGTTCATGCCTGCGTCAACTATGACAAATCGTTTATCGCCGTTAGTTTTTTCATAGAGAACTTTTGTTAAAAAATATCCGCTGTTTGCGCTTAGAAATCGTCCCGGTTCGCAGAGTATAGTTACATCAAGACCGCTTAGGGTAGAAAAAACGGCTTGTGCGTAATCGTAAGGATCTATAGGTTTTTCGTCATCGTAGCAAACGCCGAGCCCCCCTCCGATATCGAAAAATTTTATATCTATGTTTAATACTTTCAAACTTCTCACCAAATCGCTGACAAGTTTGCTTGCCTCTTTGATGGGAGAGAGTTTCGTTAGTTGCGAGCCGATATGAAAATGGATGCCGATCGGATCGAGATACGGCGAGTTTTTCGCTTTAATATACATTCTTTTTGCGCTATCTATATCGACGCCGAATTTATTCTCATGAAGTCCCGTTGAGATATAAGGGTGGGTTTTGGGATCGATATTCGGGTTTACCCTTATGCTGATTCTGGCTTTTTTATCGAGTGATTTTGCTTGAAGTTCGACCCTATAAAGCTCTGCTTCGCTTTCAAGATTGATCAAAAGAATATCTTTTTCAAGCGCTTCTTTGATCTCTTCGTCTCTTTTTCCCACTCCGCTGAAGATTATTTTATAATTTTTCACCCCCGCGTAAAGAGCGCGATTTACTTCCCCTATAGAAACGCAGTCGCATCCCGCTCCCAAATCGCCGAGGTGTTTGATAACGCTTAGGTTCGAGTTTGCTTTTATCGCATAACATATTAGAGATTTTTTAGCTTTAAACGCCTCTTTCAGTCTCTCGTATTGAGCTTTTATATGGTCAAAATCGTATAAGTACAAAGGAGTATCGTACTTATCGCTTAGAGCTTGAAAATTTATCATAAAGTACCTTGTTTTTGCGGCTATTTTATCGAAAAATTGTTAAAAAGCGACGAGGGACAAAGTTTAGTTTTTGTACTTATTATAAATATAAAACGCAACGAAGAAAAGAAGTGAAACGGGCGCTAAAATCCCGGCTTCCGGATTTATCGTACCGTTGTTCGCGATTTTTGTCATTGTAAAGATTATACCCCAAAGCGCAAGCGATCCGAATATCGAAGCCATAGTAAAAAATGTCAGATTCGATCCTCTTGCTTGAGTAGGAAAAAGAAAAAAAAGACCGAAAATCATAATCGGCGCAAAAAGCGGAAATATCGTCATTTTATAAAGATTGGCTCTGATTTTATCGGTTTTAAGGTTTTGATTTTTAAATAATTTCATTGCCGTAAAAGAGTCTTGAATCGTTAGTTTCGTATTGTTTTGAAAAAGCGTATCGATAATACGGGGCGTAAATCCATACAATACATTTTTGGTTTTGAAAGTTTTTATTTTCAGTTTCAAGTCGTCTAGTCGATTTTTATCGATATGCGGTTTTTCATAAACCGTTATATCTTTAAGTTCCCAGTGATCGTTTTTAAAAACGCCTTCTTTAGCTTCCATGATCTTAACCAAGTCCTTATTTTTAATGATGAAAATTTTCATATTCAAACCGGTTTTCGCCGCGGGATTCAACTCTTGGATGTAAGCGTAATCGTTTCCCGATTTTAAAAATATCGAAGAGCTTATGGAAGTTACGGCGCCTCTTTTTTTTATGTTCGAAGCGTTTTGATGGGATTGTACGAAATAGGGCGAAGTGTTTAAAAGTATATAAAAAAGCGTTATAAGCGCCGAAATAAAAACAAACGGTTTCGCGACGGAAACTTTGCTGATTCCAAGCGAATATAAAGTTACAAGCTCGTTGCTTTTTATGATTTGAACCACCGCCATAAGAAGAGCGAAAATAAGAGATAACGGAAGTGTAAAATTAATAAATTCCAAAAATTTATTTACGATATATAAGATTTGAAGATTTGCGGAATCAGGCAGCAGTTTTAGATTTTTAAGAAGATCTATACCTACAAAAAATAGCTCAAAACTTACAAAAAGCAGAAGAAATTTTTTAAAATAGAGTCTTGAGAGGAATTTTTGGTAAATGAACATATCAAAATCTTCTCATTTACAATAATTTTCTTTTGAGGGGTATCTGTTTTGTATCTCTTTAATATTTGATTTTATCAAATCTTTTGCGATACAAGCCGCCTTTTTTATAACCTTTTGCACGCAAGGCAGTTCATCTTTTGAAAAATCGCTTAACACATACGATACGACGCTTTGTTTGTTAAGAGGTCTGGAAATCCCGATACGAATCCGTTCATAAGAGTCTGAAACCAAAGAGTCTATAGATTTAAGTCCGTTGTGTCCTCCACTGCTTCCGGCGAATTTTACTTTAATGCGTCCAAGCTCGATATCAAGATCGTCATGAATTACGATAATTTTGGAGATTTTAAAGTATCTGGAAACCGCAAGTACGCTTTGCCCGCTTAGATTCATATAAGTAAAAGGTTTAAGAAGAAAAATATCGCCTTTTTTGTAAAGCTCTCCTTTAAAAGAGCTTTTTGAGATATTTTTCGCTAAAAGATCGTCGATAAGTTCATCGACGACCATAAAGCCGATATTGTGTCGGTTGTTTTTGTATTTGTCGGAAGGGTTGCCTAAACCGACTATTAGAGTCATATAAAGATTATTTTGCTTTTATGACGCCGACTAATGAAACTCTGTCGGATTCCATGATCCTTACACCTTCCGGCGGTGTTATATCTCTTACCAAAATAGAATCGCCTACATCAAGATCTTTTACATTCAGCTCAAAATTGGTCGGAAGATCTTTTCCTTTGCATTTTACGGGAATTCTTTTTTTAGAATAAACAAGCACGCCCTTATTTTTAAGACCTTTAGGTATTCCCGTAGTGGTAATAGGCACCATATATTTTGAGATCACATCATCTTGTACGACTCTTAGATCGACATGTAAAAGCTGCATCGTTACCGGATCTTTTTGGTACTCTTGAATGATGACTTTTAGCTCTTTATCACCCACTTTTACAGGAAATGATAGAGCCTTTTTCGCTCTTACGGCTTTTATAAATTCGTTTGATTTAAAAGCCGCGTTGATATTATCCATCCCCTTTGAGTAAATATTGGCGATTAGATAACCATCTCGTCTTAAAGCTTTTGTAGCTTTTTTACCGATACTATCTCTAATTATACCTTTTAGCATTGTTTTCCTTTGTTGAATTAATAGTGCGCGATTATATTCAAAAATATATAAAAATTCGCTTTATTACGCACGCTCTTCAACTTTCAGATCAATCATGGCGTCGTCTATAGTTTCGGCGGCTCCGTGCAGGTTGTTGTGATTGTCGATTTTCATTTTCAAATCGCCTCTATTGGATGCGTTTACGAGAGCTTCGTTTTCATCGATTATTCCTCTCATATAAAGATCAAGAAGCGCTTGGTCGAAAGTCTGCATGCCGTATATATCTTTACCTTCGGCGATCGCGTCGGTGATTTCGCTGTCTCTTGAGTCGGCTATCAACGATTCTATACGGGCGTTTCTATATAATATCTCTATAGCGGCCGCTCTTTTGCCATCTTTCGTTTTTACGAGTCTTTGGGATAAAACGCCTTGTAAAGTCGCGGCAAGCGACATTCTGATTTTATTTTGTTCATTTCCGGGAAACATTCCGATAATCCTGTTGATAGTATCTTTCGCATCAACGGTATGAAGCGTGGAGAGTACAAGGTGACCCGTTTCCGCCGCGTGCATCGCCGTTTCTATCGTTTCCATATCGCGCATTTCGCCCACTAGTATGATATCTGGGTCTTCACGAAGCGCGGCTCTTAAAGCGGTTGAAAAATCAAGCGCGTCTTGTCCTATGGCTCTTTGGTTTATAAGGGAGTTTTTGTCTTGATAGACAAATTCTATAGGATCTTCGATAGTTATGATATGTTTTTTATGTATTTTGTTTACTTCGTCGATAATCGAGGCAAGCGTTGTTGATTTACCGCTGCCGGTAGGTCCCGTTACTAAAACGAGTCCTCTTTTTAAATCGCAAAGTTTATGGATACTCTCAGGAAGTTTAAGTGTTTTCATAGACGGAATCTCAACCGGAATAACCCTAAAAACGGCTGAAACGCCTTCTGTTTGAAAAAACATATTTCCACGAAAACGATAGGCGTCGTTTAGTTTGAAGTTAAAATCGACGCTTTTTTTCTCGACCAATTCCGCAAACCTGCTTCTTAGCACCTCTTTTGCCATTTGAATACCGTCGCTGTGAGAAAGAATTTCCGTAGAAAGAGGAACCAACTCTCCGCTGATTCTTCCTCTATAAACGGATCCGCTTTTTATGTGAAGGTCGCTTCCCCCATGTTTTACAAGTCCTTGAAGATAAAATTTCAATTTTTCAAGCATCTTAAAATCAAGAGTTTCTACATCTACCGTACTCTCTTGTCTTAAATCTCTGCTATTTATCATCTCTATCCTTTTTCCAATTCTTTTAGTATATCTTTAAACGCTATTTTAAATGCATCCAGCCCTTCATCTAGCAGGGAATCGTAAATCTTTTCCATATTTATATTTTTTCTTTCGATTTCATCGAAAAAATCATTTATAGTTTTTTCATCTATAGGCTCTTTGATCTTTTTGACGCCCGTTTCGATAAAAGCGTCGATAGTTTCAAGCGGCGCCGTATTGATGGAGTTTTTATATAAAAGCTCCGTTATGTAGTACGATTTTGGAAGATTTTCTCCCTTAACCCCCGTACTTGCAAAAAGAGCTTTTACATTTTTAAGAGCTCTTTTTTCTATCTCTCTATAAATCTTTGTCGCATTGTAAATACCCAGTTTTGCCGTTTTGATCTCTTTTTCTTCAAAAAGAGGATCCATCTTGCGATCAAAACGGCTTACAAATATGCTTATGACTCCAAAAGCGCTTTTATTTTTTGCCTCTTCAAAAGAGTCAAGACACCTCTTTGCCTGAGCAGGAGAAAAGATAAGCGTCGCATTTACATTTATACCTTCACTCATCAATCTTTTCATCGCTTCATAGCCGCTGTTTGTAGCCGGTACTTTTATCATGACATTTTGACGATTTATAGCGTTAAAGAGTCTTTTACCCTCTTTTACGGTTTCTTCGGCGTCGTCGCAAAAGAAAGGATCGACCTCTATGCTTATAAAACCGTCGTCGCCTTTTTTATAAAGGTGTAAAAGCAAATCGGCTGCTTTTTGAATATCTTTAATAGCAAGATTTTCATAAATCTCTTTTTCGTTTTTATTTTTATTTTTTAACGACTCTATATCTTCTTTATAAGCCGGTGAATTTAAAAAAGCGTTTTTAAAGATTGACGGATTGCTTGTCGCGCCGTTTACGATCTTTTTTTCCACTAACTCTTTTAATCCTTCATCTATAAAGGCTCTTTCTATAAAATCGCACCAAAGTGAAAAATTACCCTCTTTAATATACATCTTTTAAACCTTTTGTAGTATTTTTGTTAAATCTTTTGTATCGATAATAATATTCGCCTCTTTTTTGAGTATATCCTTTGCGCAAAACGCAACCCTTTTTGAGGCATATTTGAACATAGAGCGGTCGTTTGCCCCGTCTCCTACGACCAAAGTGTTCTCTTCATCTATTCCAAGAATATTTTGTAGTCTTAGCAGCATATCTCCTTTTGAGAAATCAAACATCATCTCTCCTCCGACAAGACCGCTTAAAAGATCGTCTCTTATGTGAAGCGTGTTTGAAAATTCGGCGTCAAAACCTAAAATTTCTTTGGCGTACGAAGTCGCGTTTCTAAAGCCGCCGCTAAAAACGACAACTTTGTAATTCATCTTTTTGAGCTCTTTTATGCACTCTTTGGCTCCGGGCATATAGGGAAGGTTGTGACATATCTCATCAAGCGTAGTACGAGGCAGTCCTTTAAGAAGAGTAACTCTAGTAGTGAGACTTTCAAAAAAATCGAGCTCTCCTTGCATCGCTCTTTCCGTTATCTGTGCTATCTTCTCTCCAAGTCCTAGAGGTTTAGCTAAAAAATCTATCGTCTCTCCATCCATCAGAGTAGAGTCGAAATCAAATACGCAAAGTTTCATATAATAGCCTTTAAGTTTTTGGATAAATCGGTATAATATCAAATAAAAGACTAAATTAAAGAAGAAAAATCCCGATGTTTGAGCATTTTATAGATAAATTACAAAACGACTCTTTTTTAACGCTAGAGACTACTCCTAAACATTCCGCGCGGTTTGATCCCGTCATAGATCGAATAAAAGAGCTCTCTTTAGATAAAAAAACCGACGGTTTTAGCGTAACGGATTCACCCTTGGCAAAGATGCGGTATAGTTCGCTTTTTGCGGCGTTAAAACTTCAAAACGCTTTTAAAAAGCCTGCAATCGCAACGATATCTATGCGCGATCGAAATAAAATCGCTCTACAGTCGGGATTGCTTGGAGCGAATGATTTTGATATAAGAGCTATTTTGGCGCTTACGGGAGATCCAGCGTCGATGAGCGACCAGCCGTCGGCAAAAGGCGTTTTTGAGGGAAACTCGACACTTCTTTTGGATATTATCAAATGTTTTAACGGGGGGATAGATTACGCCGGAAAACCGCTTGATGTTCCTCCAAAACCTATCTATGCGTTTGCCGTTTCAAACGCGTTTTCTAAAAATCCGAAAAATTTGCAAAAAAAGATGCGTCTTAAACTAGAACATGATGTATATGCGATTATCACCCAACCTGTTTATAGTCTTTCAAATGCGACTATGCTTTTGGAGCTTTTTGAAAAAGCGAAAGTAGAAGTAGGAAGCAAAGCCAAAAAGGCGCAACTGATTTTCGGTTTTTTTCCTATTACGAAATTAAGAACGGCACAGTTTCTAACATCTCATGTTCCCGGTGTCGAAGTGCCTAAAAAGTGGCATCAGGAGCTTTTTGAAGCAAAAAACGAGAGCCGCAAAGAGCAGGAAGAAGTAGGCTTAAAACTTAGTATCGAAGCCTTTAAAGAGATCTATGACTTACATCCCAAGATGCATATTATGACGGCAAACAATTTTATGCTTGCCGAAAAGATTATCTCTACGGTAAGATAGATAGTATTAAAAATCTCTTTTTAAAAGCGCCGAAACTTTCAGTATAGTAAGTATCGTTTTATCTCTTTTTCCGATACCGTAAATCATGCCTTGATCTTTATGAAGAGTTTCGGGAGCCGGATCAATCGAACTTTTTTTAAGTCTTATCGCCTCTGTTAGCTTATCTATGACAAATCCGGCGATATTGTCTCCATCCTTCATGACGATATATCTTGTCGTATCGTCTTCATCTTTTTTTGGAAGATTAAACTTCATTCTAAGATCGATTAGAGGTATGACATTTCCTCTCAGGTTAAAGGCTCCTAAAACATAGTTCGGGGTGCTTGGAATTCTTGTGTATTCTATCGGTTTTATAATCTCTTGAATACTTAAAATCGGCACCGCATACTCCTCTTCACCGGCAATGAAACCGACAAGCTGGATTATCTCTTCTTCTTGTTCAAGACCGTGTCCGTTGACGCTTGCGTCAAAATTTTGCTGTTGTTCTTGTTGTTGTTTTAGAACTTGATCTAATTGCGCGTTCATTATGCAACCTCCATCGTCGGTAATTTTATATTTTTTCTCACTGTCTCCTTGAGATATTCGCTCGAGTAAGGTTTTGTTATGTACTCGGTCATTCCCGCCTCTACGCCTCTTAGCCGATCCGCCTTTGAAACTCTTGAAGTTACGGCAAGAAGAGGCAGATTTTTATATTTTGAATATTTTCTAATCTCCGATGCCAGAGTATATCCGTCCATCTGCGGCATCTCTATATCTATAAGAATCGCATCGAAACTTTTATCGGATGATTTTAAAAGATTTAGCGCTTCGACTCCGTTTGTGGCCTCGGTTAGCGTCAATCCAAGAGGAGCGAGTGATTTTTTCATGATCATTCTGTCCGTTTTGCTGTCGTCAACGATGAGAATATTGTAATCTTCGGGCGACTCTTTTTTTGCCGCGGCGGCGACGGATGTTTGTTGGGTGAGATCGACATTTATCTCTTTTGCCAGTTTCATCATAGCCGCTACATCCGTTATAAGAGTTACTCCTCCGTCTCCTCTGATAGTAGCGCCCGCGATTCCTTCGATACCTTGCAGGTAGTCTCCCATAGATTTTATTACGATCTCTTCTTGTCCGACCAGCCCATCGACGATGATACCGAGCTTACTTTCGGCCAATCCTATGATAACCACATAGACATGCTCTCCGGTTTCAAATACCTGTTCTACACCGAACATATCCGAGAGTCTAACAAGAGATAAAATCTCGTTTCTAAGCCTTAGAACATTTTTACCCTCTACCGTATAAATTTCATCGATTGAAATTCTCACGGTCTCTAGTACCGAAGCAAGAGGAATAGCAAAATACTCTTCTTGTGCCGAAACTAGAAGCGACTGCATGATAGCGAGCGTTAAAGGAATTTTTAGCTTGAAAACGGAGCCTTTGCCGTATTCGCTGTCAATGTCTATGATACCGTTTAGTTTTTCGATGTTTGTCTTAACGACATCCATTCCCACGCCTCTTCCGGAGACTCCGGTAACTTGTGCGGCGGTTGAAAAGCCGGGTTTAAATATAAGTCCGTAAGCCTCTTTGTCGCTTAGCTGTTCGGCGTCTCTTTCGGTAATAATATTTTTTTCAAGAGCTTTCATCTTTAAAAATTCCGGGTCCATACCGGCGCCGTCGTCTTCGATGGCGATAACTATCTGATTTCCTTCATTATACGCTTTAAGGTGTACGGTTCCTTTTTCGGGTTTGCCTTTCGCTCTTCTTACCTCGGGAGATTCAATTCCATGATCGCATGAATTTCTTATCATATGAACTAAAGGATCTCCTATCTCTTCGACGATCGATTTGTCGAGCTCGGTCTCTTCCCCCGTTGTTACGAGTTCTATCTCTTTGTTTAATTCTCTTGAGAGATCTCTTACGAGTCTTGGAAATTTATTGAAAACTTTCGATACCGGAAGCATTCTTGTTTTCATAACCGCTATCTGTAAATCGGTTGTAACTAGTGAAACGGCCGAAACTACCTGATTTAACTCTTCCAAAAACTTTTCTCCCTCGTATCTCTCTTCAACATCGTCGTAAATTTTCAGAAGTCTGTTTTTACCCAGTACCAGTTCTCCGATGAGATTCATTAAATGATCAAGCCTTTTTACTTCGACTCGGATGGTCTGTTCGGGAGTCGAGCCGGTTTTTTTACCGGTTTCTTTTTCGTTTTTACTCTCTTTGGAGATATTCTCTTTCGGTTTTTGTTTTGGCGCCGGGTTTTTCGCTTTTTGAGCTTTTTTGAGCTCTTTTTCTTTCATTTTCTCCTCTAGGAGTCTTTGGATTTCCGCTTCAACCTCTTCATCGCTTAAATCGGAGTAATCCATCTCTTTTACCGGCTCCTCTTTTTCCTCTTCTTCTATTGAAGGTTTTTCAATATTTTCTTGATCTTCTTGGGGTTGAGTATCTTTACTACTAAGCTCTTTGCCCTGAGAAATAGCGTCAAATCTATTGCATATATCTTCTATATCCACGCCGCATTCCGTATCCGTACCGTTTTGTTTTATACCTTCAAGCAGAGCTTTCATCATATCTATCGACTCGAGAATTACATCCATGACATCGGGAGTGATTTTTAGCTCGTCTCTTCTAGCTTTATTTAAAACATCTTCCATATGATGGGTAAGCTTTGTTAAAATATCGAAGTTCAAAAACGAACTCGATCCTTTGACTGTATGAGCGACTCTAAATATTCTGTTTAATAGTTCCAGATCTTCGGGATTGTGTTCAAGTTCAACCAAATCCTGATCAATTTGCTCGACAAGCTCAAATGCTTCTATTAAAAAATCTTCTAATATCTCTTGTAAATCATCCATGATCTCTCCTTTATGCCGTTGCTGTTATATTTGTATGGTTTTTAGAATTAATAGCTTTTGATATTTCCGAGTAAAAAGTAGCGGCGTCGAATTTTGTCAAATAAGCTTCCGCACCGGC
>JALWKJ010000106.1 GCA_027081495.1 Campylobacterales bacterium
CCTTCTTTGACCGTTATCTCTTTGTTTATGATCATGATTTTCTTATACGCGTTTTGTTCCTGCACTCCGGTTTCGCTAAGCATCATGCAAAAACTGGCGCTGCTTCCGTCCATAACAGGAATTTCGCAAGAGTCTATTCTTATGAGAAGATTATCGATACCAAACGCATAAATCGCCGAAAGCAGATGTTCAATGGTAGATATACTGTTTCCGTCGCTTCCGATAACCGTCGCCATTTGCGTATCTACGACATTTTCGGGTTTAGCTTCGATATATGTATGAGTGTCGCTTCTGAAAAACAGTATGCCGCTGTTTGCGTCAAGAGGCTGAAGTGAAAATCTTACCGGCTCGCCTTTATGCAGACCGATTCCAACCCCTTTTATGGTTTTTTTAATAGTTTGTTGTTTCAAACAGATCCTTTATCAGGATTTCATCTTTGTTTTTTGTGATCTTTTTGATATTTCCGTCAAAAAGATCACGATCAAGGATGTCTCCATTGAAAATTATATGACCTTTACCAAGCTCTTTTACGATCATATAATCGCCGTCGCATTGAACCAATCCGTCTATAATGCCGAAAATTTCTACATTTCCCGCAGCGATAACTTTTGCGGCGCTATTTACTCTGCCGAAAATCGTTACATCGCCTTCATGATCGATTTGCGTACCCGAGCGAATCGGTTTTTCGATAAAAAGAGTTTTAACTCTCTCTTTTACGATTTGTATCTCTTTTTTATCGGAAGATTTGCCGGCAATTTTCTCTTTTTGAGCCATTATAGCACGATTATCCGATGAAGTATGCTTAGAAGATATTTTTATATTGCAGTCTTTAGCGGCTTTAAAGCAGAAATTATGATCTTTGAGATAGTTGATTACATTATCGCTTATATGTCCTCTTAGAAGTAAAAAGAAATCTTTTAAAAGAATGAGATTTTTGTCCATATATGCAAAAAACTCTTTATCGTTTGTTATTTCGATGTCAAATATTCTTATAGTTTTTTGTTTTGCTTTCATGTTAAAGATCCTCTTTATTTATTTATCGATCATTTTTTTTGCCGTATTTATTACATCCGTTATATTGGTTTGAATCCATTTTGAATCCATCCACTCCGCCGGTCGCACGAAAACTCCCTGTACCATCGTACTAAAGTGTAAATGATCTCCAAGCGCTAGACCCGTAGCGCCGGTTTTTGCGGCAGTTTCACCACCTTTTACGACATCGCCTCTACTTTTTAAAAGAGTGGAACAGTGACCATATACGGTGTAAAGTCCCAGCCCGTGATAAATTATAAGAGAATTTCCGTAAATACCGTTATAGTTTGCGAAAACCACCACCCCCGGATTCGTTATTAAGATATTATCCATTTTTATACTTGCAAGATCGATACCCAGATGATACGATTCGCTGATAATATTTTCTCTGTTTTTGTAATAGTAGTATCGATGATCGCCGAAACTTCCTACGACTTTTCCGTTTTTCAGCGGATAAAACGGTTTAAGGTTGAATTCATCGAAACGATTATGATCGACCTTTGAAGCATATCGTTTTATAAGCGCGTCGTTTTGTGTTCTGTAGATTTCATTTATAAAACGAAGTTTTTGCGTCGGCGTTAGGTTTTGCGTCTCTTCGGGTTTATCTTCGGCAAGATCCGTAATTTTTCCGTTTATAAAGCTCTCTTTTGCCTGAAGATACGAAGTTCTATATTTTTTATTTTTTAAAAAGAAGCTAAGTCTCGCTCTGGTTTTATTTCCCGCTTCGTCTATGGCTATAACTTTTGCGCTGAATCTTTTTTCTTTGAGCGGCCAAGCAAGCAAAACGGCATAATATCCCTCCTTGTAAAAAGGAGTCGGTTTAAATTTTTTACCGAAATTGGTTTGAATATAGAGTTCTTTGAGATTTTCGTCCGTAGCTTTAAATATTGCCAACGCACTACCGCCGCGAGTTATTCCGTATGATGTCGTTAACGAGAAGAGATCGGGCTTTTTGTCGTCGATTTTTAATCTTGAAACTTTTAGAGCCGTATTTCCTCTAAAGAAATTCCATTTACTCGTATCTGTGGCATATATCGTCAATTTAAAATTATCGCTGCCGTATTCAAATCCGATTTTGGGATATTTTATTTTGAGGTCGTATTTCTTAACCGGATTTTTTAGAGTGATCGAGGCTATTTTTATTCTCTCTTTATTGTTGCTAAGATAAGCGCTGATCTCTTTTAATCCGCTATCGTCGGTAATTTTGACATTAAAAGATTTGTGAGTGTTCCAAAAGCGCTCAAGCGGCAGATCGATTTTCGGTCTATTTTTCTCAAAGGCGGGCGATTTTAAGGCATAATAAGCGCCTATCGCTATGCCGCAAAGAAACAATATGGTTATAAATGAGCCTAAGGAACTCGCTTTTTTGCTATTTTTGTTCATATATCAGCCTTGTTGATAATCTCTTTTATAATTTCTTTTTCATCTTTATGATCTACCGTAAATCCGGCCGCTCTTTTGTGACCTCCGCCTCCAAAATACGAAGCTATATGAGAAACATCAAGACGCTCTTTTGATCTAAGAGAGACTTTATATCCTTCATTTTCCTCTATAAGAAGAATCGCCAGTTCCACGGTCGCCAAAGAGCGGATTTGATCGACGCATTCGTCGCTATCCGAGCGCAAAGCGCCGCTTTTTTGAAAATCGTCTCTCGATAAAATCGCGTATCCTATCATGCCAAAGTTAACAAGTTGTAACTTTTGTATCATTATGGAGATGAGTCTTAGTTTTGCCAGAGAGTTTCTCTCATTTAGTTTACGAGCTATAAAAACGGGATCGGCTTTTGCCTCTATAAGCCGCGCGGCTATTTCGAAAGTATTTTTATTTACATTTTCGTAGCAAAAAAAGCCCGTATCTTCCGCAAGAGCGGTATAAAGACAAGTAGATATATCCCGTCGAAGCGAGATATCGTTTTGACTTAAAAGCTCAAGAACTATGCATGAGGCACTAGGTGCTTGGGCGTCTATGAGGTTTATATCGCCATAAAGCGTATTGGTTCGGTGATGATCTATGTTTATTATGAACGCGTCGGGTTTTTTAATTGCGAGTCGATCGATACTACCGCAATCGAAGCTGATAAGAAGGTCGATTTTTTCGGGAAGCGCCGATTTGATTTTATCGATATTCGGTAAAAAATCATACCTTATGGGCAACTCTTTTGTCATATTTACAACGATCGCTTTTTTACCCATCTCTTTTAAAAGCGGATATAGCGCCAGCGAACTGCCTAAAGCGTCGGCATCCGGATTGATGTGAGAAATTAGCGTGATATGTTTACTTTTAGAGATGATATCCCATGCTTTTTTGTACAAAATAACTATCCTATATGTCGGTCTAGGGTATTAAAGGAAAAAATATTTAACCTGGTTTAAGATGGTAGTTTATATAAAATTTGCTAAGAAAACGGTTAAAAAAAGCATTCGATTTAGGTATTATCGAATCGGTATTATCTCTTTAGCGAAACTATTCTTTTTTGTCAACGGATTTTTGTATAATATTGCTATATTAATAGAGTAAATTTTTATACAAGGAGCAAATTTTGAGTTTAAAAGAGACGCTTATGCAAAGAAGCGGCGGTAAATGCGAATTATGTCAGGGAGTAGATAATCTGGAAACCTTTGAAGTTGAAGGATCGGGCGTAGATTTCGAAAAATCGATTTTATTGTGCGGGGTTTGTCGAGAACAGATTGAAAATCAAGATATCTTAGATCAAAGCCATTGGCACTGTCTAAATGAAAGCATGTGGAGTGAAATTCCGGCTGTCGTCGTAATGTCGTATCGCCTATTGAAAAGATTGGGTAATCAGGATCTTTTGGACATGCTTTATATGGATGAAGATTTGAAAAAATGGGCGGATGAAGAGGATAGTTCGGAGGGTGTAGAGCCTACAAAAGATACTAACGGTACGGTTTTAAATGCCGGCGACAGCGTAACGATTATAAAAGATTTGGAAGTAAAAGGCGCGGGATTTACCGCAAAAAGGGGAACGGTCGTAAAAAATATTTCATTAACCGATAATCCTGAGCAGATAGAAGGAAGGGTCAATTCTACGAGAATCGTTTTGTTGACAAAGTTTTTGAAAAAGGTGTAGTTGCCGTTGTTTATTCTTTCTTAAAGAAAGATCTTAATATGTCGATATTACAGTAATACTCAGATAGAATGAGCTATAATAAAAACTCATAAATGTCCGCCGACAACAGGAGAAAAATATTGAGTCTGCTAAATAAAATTATTTTAATTTTTGTCTTAATAGAAAACACAGGTTATGCGCTTATCGATAATACCAAACATAATCTTTCCGTTACCGGAACCGGTTCGATCAAATCAACGAATGAAACCGAAATTTGCGTATTTTGTCATATTCCCCACTCGGCGCAGCAAGGACGACCGTTATGGAACAGGTCTATGCCCGCAGGCGCATATACTATGTATGAAAGCGACTATCTCGATAGATTGAATTATCCTAAACCGACGGGACTTGGAATCGATAAAGGAACTCCCGGATCGCTTTCAAGGCAGTGTCTTAGTTGTCATGATGGAACGGTTGC
>JALWKJ010000107.1 GCA_027081495.1 Campylobacterales bacterium
GTCATAGGCGATATGACAGGATTCGCCGCGTCGATTTTTCAAAGGGGGATCGATTTTATCCAAATTCCCACAACTCTTCTTTCACAAGTTGACGCGAGCGTGGGCGGAAAAACCGGCATAAACAATAAATTTGGAAAAAATTTAATCGGCGCCTTTTACCAGCCAAAAGCCGTATATATAGAGACTTCGTTTCTTGATACTCTGCCAAAAAGAGAATTTGGCGCGGGAGTGGCGGAGATCGTGAAGATGGCGGTAACTTTTAACAAAGATTTTTTTGAGTTTCTTGAAAAAGCCGATTTGCATGATAGAGAAGATCTCTCTTTTGCCATTGAAAAGAGCGTGCGGACAAAGGCGAAGGTCGTCTCTATGGACGAGAGGGAAAAAGGAGTAAGAGCCGTCTTGAACTACGGTCATACATTTGCTCATGTCATAGAAAATATGACTTCATACAGCCGTTTTTTACACGGAGAAGCCGTGGCGATCGGTATGATTATGGCAAACGCTCTTGCCGTAAAATTAAATCTTTTAAGCAATGCGGACAATGAAAGAGTAAAAGATATTTTAAAAAGATATAACTTGCCCGTATATTTTGAGATAGAAAACAAAGAGCGGTTTTATGAAGGATTTTTTCATGACAAAAAGACGCGAAACGGATCTTTGAAATTTATTCTCCCAAAAGGTATAGGAGATTACGAAATAGTAAAAGATCTCGATAAAGAGTTGATATTTGAAGTTTTAAGCGGATTTTCATCGTGAAAATTATATTTTCGTTTGCAATTGTTTTTTTTCTGTTTCACTCTTTATTGCCGGGCGCTGAAAACAACTCTACAAACGAAAGTAACAAAACACGAAAACAAAACGACTTGACTCTTGAAGAGGCGAAAAGAAAAATAGAGTTAAATCAACAGATTCAGTCGAAACTCGACGCTATCAACGACAAGCTTAAAATCGATCTTCTTTATGCAAAGTATAACAACCATCAGGTATATTTAAATCTTAAAAATCAACTGAAAAAGATACGAAAAGAGCTTGCCAAAAGCTCGCTAAAAAACGACGATCCCCGCAGAAACAAGATGATAAACGAAGAAAAAGCTTTAGAAAACCAGATCGAACTTTTACAGGATTTCCAAGCTCCGCCTTTTGAAAACTTGACAAAGCCGAAAGATATAGCAAAAGCCCCGGAAATAAACTCGCCGCTTGATATATTAAACGGATTTAGATATTTGAAACTTTTAAAAAGCGAAAAAGAAAATTTTTTGAGAAAGCTCGAAGGGCTTAAAAATCTCATATCTTTACTTCGCGAAAAAAAGAGTCTTTTGGGATCTATCAGAGGCACAGCCATAGATAAACAACTAGAAGAGATACTTCCCTCCTATCAACTCGCCGAAAACACTTACAGGCTCTATGCGAAAAAGGTTGAAGACAGCAAACTTAAAGTTACGAGCGATATTAAAGTTCAGATGCAAAAACTTTTCAATATCCTCATCATGATCGGCGTGATCGTGCTTTTTTCATTGATTTTTAAATATGTCGCCAAAAAAACGATCAGCGATAATCAAAGATACTATATGGCGAATAAGATCATAAATTTTAGTAATTTTTTCTTTATATCTCTCGTTTTGCTCTTTTCGTTTTTGGAAAATGTTACATATTTCGTAACAGTTTTGGGTTTTGCCTCCGCAGGTATAGCGATCGCTATGAAAGATCTTTTTATGAGTTCTCTGGGTTGGATGGTGATCGTTTTTGGAGGAAGTTTTCATGTAGGCGACCGCGTAAAAGTTTTTAAAGGAAATCATGAGTATGTAGGCGATATCGTAGATATATCTTTTTTAAGAATGACGATACTCGAGGATATAACGCTTACGACATATACTCATAACAGAAGAGCGGGAAGGATTATATTTATCCCGAACAATTATATATTTACCGAGCTTTTGGCAAACTATACCCACGGTAAAATCAAAACGGTATGGGACGGAGTCGATATCATGATTACATTCGACTCCAACTATAAAAAAGCGCAGCACATCACTAGAGAAATAGTAAAAAAATACTCGAAAGGATATACTGAAATTTCAAGAAAGCAGTTAAATATGCTAAGAAGTCAATATAGTCTTAAAAATATAAATGTAGAGCCCAGAGTCTATACTTTCATAGAGGATTACGGCGTAAAGATATCTTGTTGGTACATGACCAACTCTTATGCGACTTTGACATTAAGAAGCAACATTTACGCAAATATTTTAGATGCCGTAAATGAAGCCGACGATATCAAACTCGCGTATCCTACACAGATCGTTAATTTTAAAAAGGACGATAAATTGCCGTTAAAGGATGAAGGTGAAGCGAGTATTTCTTAAAACTTTCGGATGCCGTACGAATATTTACGATTCCCAAATCTTGGCAAAAAATCTAAAAGATTTTTCTCTCGTCAAAGACGAGGATGAAGCCGATATCGTGGTAGTTAACTCATGTACGGTTACGAATTCGGCGGATTCAAGCGCAAGAAGCTATATAAATTCTCTTCAAAAAAAAGGCAAAAAAGTTATATTGGCGGGTTGCGGAGCTATCAGCAAGGGCGAGTCGCTTTTTGAGCAGGAAAAAGTCTTTGGAGTGCTTGGACACTCTAAAAAGAGAGATATAAACGAACTTTTAAAAAAAGAGAGCAGGTTTTTTGAAAAGGGAGATCTTTTAAGTCTCGATGAGAGCATAGTCGAAGAGTTCGGGTCGCATACGAAAGCGTTTATAAAGATTCAAGAAGGCTGCGATTTTAGCTGCAGCTACTGTATCATCCCCTCCGTAAGAGGAGCCGCCAGAAGTCAAGATGAAGAGTTGATTTTAAGGCAGATAGAAAAACTCGCCGCAAACGGTTACGGAGAGTTCGTATTAACCGGTACGAATATAGGAAGTTACGGCAAGGATAAAAACAGCTCCATAGCGAAACTTCTTAAAAAGATTTCACTCATAAGGGGAGTTAGGCGTATTCGCTTGGGATCGCTTGAACCGGTACAGATCGACGACGAGTTTATAGAGCTTCTTGAAGAGAGTTGGCTTGAGAAGCATCTTCATATAGCTCTTCAGCATACGAGCGAAAAGATGTTAAAGATCATGAGACGAAGAAACAATCTTGTTGACGATTTAGAACTCTTTAACATGATCGCGCAAAAGGGCTTTGCCGTAGGGAGCGATTTTATCGTCGGACATCCTGGCGAGAGCGATCAAATATGGCAAGAAGCGTTAGAGAATTTTAAAAAATTTCCCATAACTCATCTTCACACATTCTCTTACAGCAGACGCGAAGGGACGCATTCGGCAAATATGAAAGATACGATAAACGGTAATGTGGCGAAACAAAGATTAAAAGAGATCGAGAAAATCGTCAAGAAAAATTCATTTGAATTTAGAAAAAAACATTCACATGATTTAATCGTTCTTATCGAAGAGAGAAAGGGGGATTTTCAGATCGGTTATGACCAGTTTTACAATAAAACCTTTGTAAAAAGCGATCTTGAACTTGAAAAAGAGTGGGTATATCTTAAAAAGATAAGTGCGAAAGAGGAGGGTAATTTTGCGCTCATGGATTAATAAGAGAAATATAATAACGGCAATTTCCGCGTTGCTTCTTGTCGGATTGTCGGCTATCGCCTATTTTCATAAACCCGTCGAAAATATCGATCTAAAAACTTATGAAAAATTTTTAAAAAACGGACTCTTTAAAAAAGCTAAAATTGTTGACAATCGCGTGATACTTTCAACGGATAAGGGAGATTATTCGATCATTCGCATGGGTATCGATATGCAAAAACTTTTACGAGAGGTTCCAGTTGAAATCCAAGAGGACTCTTCGTTTGACGAAAGTTTGGCGGTTCTTGCTTTTTTAGCCGGTATTATGATATTTGTTATGTTGTTTGGGAAAAAAGAGAGCAGCGGCAAAAAAAACGAAAATAGACGGGAATTAGTTCATGAGATGGCGCCGCCGGGCGTTTCTATGCATATAAATCCTGTTACATCCAAAGTTACTTTCAAAGATGTCGCGGGAATCGATGAAGTAAAAGAGGAGCTTTACGAGATAGTGGATTTTCTCAAAAATTCTCAAAAATATCATGATTTCGGCATTAAAATGCCAAGAGGAGTTCTTTTGGCGGGACCTCCGGGCGTGGGTAAAACACTTATCGCAAAAGCCGTTGCCGGAGAAGCCGGGGTTCCGTTTTTTTATCAAAGCGGCGCGTCTTTCGTACAGATATATGTCGGCATGGGAGCAAAAAGGGTAAGAGAACTTTTTAAAGTCGCAAAAAAATACGCTCCTTCTATTATTTTTATAGACGAGATAGACGCCGTGGGTAAAGCGAGAGGAGGAGGCAGAAACGATGAAAGAGAAAGCACTCTAAATCAACTGCTTACCGAAATGGACGGTTTTGAGGATAACTCGAATGTTATCGTAATAGCGGCGACAAATCAGTTTGAATCGCTTGACAACGCGCTTTTGAGAGCCGGGAGATTCGATAGAAGAGTTTTTGTCTCTTTGCCCAATATTACCGAAAGAGAGCAGATAGT
>JALWKJ010000108.1 GCA_027081495.1 Campylobacterales bacterium
ATGCAAGATGGTTAAAAAAACTGTTACTATCGCTCCGATAATAATACCGATAGACGAAGAGAGAAACATCCATTTGGTAACGCTGAAAAAGATAGCCGTCTGTTCCGTAAAATGTTTTTTCATTAAGCGCCTATGAGGTATAAGTTGACTTAATTATATCAAAAACTTTGTTATATATTTTAAAAAAATAAATTATTTTAATTTTATAATATAATAGATTTCCTCTTATTTAAACAGTATGCTTCCAAGCCTTAGCATGTTTGAACCGCACTTTATGGCGGTTATATAGTCGTTGCTCATACCCATAGAACAGTATTTGGCGCCGTCTTTTTGAAGTCTTTCGAAAATTTTGTAAGTAGTCTCGAAGCTCTTTTGGATTTTTTTCTCATCTTCCGTGTGAGCGCCGATACTCATAACGCCTTTTAAGATCACATGATTTAGATTCTCTTTTATCTTCAGATACTCTTCATACGCTTTTTGAGGATCTACGCCGGCTTTGCTCTCTTCGTTCGCACTGTTTATTTGAAGTAAAATTTGTTGCTTTTTAGCTTTCGTTTTTGCTCTTTTGTCTATCTCGTAAGCCATTTCAAAACTCTCGCATGATTGAATTAAAGATACATTCAAGTCTAAAAGAGTATTTATTTTATTGCTTTGAAGTCGCCCTATAAAGTGCCATTCAAGAGGCAGATCGTCTAAAGCGGCCGACTTTTCTTTAAGTTCTTGCACTCTGTTTTCGCCAAAGGCTCTTTGCCCGATCGAGTAAAAATCTCTTATCTCTTTTGCGTTTGCATATTTGCTTGCGGCAACGATTTTTATGATTTGATGTTCATTTGTTTCTATTCTTACCTGTTCTATGCTTCTTAATACATTATCGAAATTTCTTTCATATTTTGTCATCTTATCCTCCAATAATTCTTGCAATATCGTTATATGTCGTAAATACCATCAAAGACAAAAGCAGCGCCCACCCCGCTAAGGTTAGGTTATAAAAGACTCTTTCGCTCGGAGCTCTTTTAAAAACCATTTCATATAGGTTGAACATGATATGACCGCCGTCAAGCGCCGGAATGGGCAAAAGATTTAATACACCTAGATTTACCGAGATCAAGGCGGCTAGAGCTAAAAGAGTCGTTATGCCTACGGCGCTTGCTTGAGAAGTTACTTGAACTATAGATACTATGCCTCCCATTTGATCCGCGGGTATAATTCCCTCAATCAACTTTTGAAGACTTCGAACGATTATTCCCGTAGCCCAAATAGTTTGATCCCATGAATATTTTAAAATATCCGAAAGCGAGTTTAATTTCAGTTTTATAAATTCGCCGCTTGGCGCTATGCCTATCATCTTTTTTCGTATCTTTTCGCCGAATATCGTTTTTGCGTTTGATATATAAGGCGTGATAACGATATTGTGCAGCTTGTCGCCTCGTTTTATAACGACTCTAAGCGATCCGTTTGAAGAGGTAATGATTTTTCCTATATCTTCCCATTTAGTTACTTTTTGATCGTTTATGGCGATAATTTTATCGTTTTTTAATATACCGGCTTTTTGTGCCGGAGACTCTTTTGAGATCGCTCCGACACTCGGAGATAGAGCTTCGGCGCCGATGATCGCTATTGCCGTATAGAGTAAAAAAGCAAGAAGAATATTCGCGAAGGGACCGGCAAGCAGTATTACTATTTTTTGCCAAGGTCGTTTCGACATATAGCTGTCGGGATCATCGCTTTTTTTACTAAGATCAAAATCGTCTTGTCCTTTCATCCTGACAAAACCGCCAAGAAGCATAGGATAAAAAGAGTATGTCGTATCTTTGTACTTTTTTTTAGCTAACGGTTTTGTAAAAATAATCGGCATACCGAGCCCAAACTCTTCAACCCTTACTCCAAAATATCTCGCCGCCAGAAAATGTCCGAATTCATGAAATACGATCAATACGGAAAGTACTAAAATAGATGTTAAAATTCCCATCAGCTAAAAAATCCTTTCAGATACTCCCACCCGGAGTATAGTGTCAAAACAACTCCCGCCCAAAGCAGTTCATTGGCATAGGGCCAGTTCATGAGCAAAAAGCCGATAGCGACCATCTGTAGAACGGTTTTTGCTTTACCCGTGAATGAAGCGGAAATATTTTTACCTTCGCTTGCCGCCTGAATACGAAGACCGGTTATAAAAAACTCTCTTGTCAAAATGATAAAAACCGCGGTAACGCTTGCTCTGTGTATATAGACAAGCCCTAAAAAAGCGGCGAGCATAAGCATTTTGTCCGCAAGAGGATCGAGTATCGAGCCCAATTTCGTTATCTGATTCCAGCTTCTTGCTATAAAGCCGTCAAAAAAATCGGTAACGGATGCGATTACAAATATAAAAGCGGCGCCAAAATCGAGCCAACTTGCATGAATACCCGAAAAAATCGTATTATCGCGATCAACCAATAGCCAAAACATTAAAGGAGCTAAAGCAATTCTAAGAAGGGCTAAAAGGTTCGGCAGATTTAGCATTTTGTATTAAATGTCGTACCGCCTTCTACTAGCAGTGTCTGTCCGGTTATCCACGAAGCTTTATCGCTGCATAAAAAGAGACAAGCCCCCGCTATATCTTCGGGTTGACCGATTCTTCCAAGAGGCGAAAGTTTTGCAGTCGCGTTTTTGATCTCTTCATAATTTACAAAAGCCTTCAATGCGTCCGTATCGATCGGTCCTCCGCTTACCGCGTTTACTCGTATGTTTTTTTCGCCCAGTTCCATCGCGGCATATCTGACCATCGCCTCAACCGCGGCTTTATTTGTGCCGTGACCGGCATAATTGTCGATATATGATATATTTCCGGTAGAGCTCATAGAGATAATGCTGCCTCCGCCGATCTTTTCCATTCTTTTTGCCGCTTCCTGAGCTCCTACGACAAAAGCGTTGACCGTTGCGGTATAAATATTATTTAAACCTCTTGGTTTTAATTTCATAAATTTCCCGTAACCTCCGACCACGGGACGACCGTATATCATCGCGTTTGAAATGAAAAAATCGACTCTTTGAAAATCTTCATCGATTGATTTAAAGAGATCTTTATAGGTTTCGGGCTCAAGTATATTTAGAGGATAGAACTTTGCTTTTATTTCATACTTTTGCATCAAATCCTCGGCTATTTTTTGCGCCTGGGCTTCGTTTGAATTATATGTAAAAGCTATGTTTACACCGGCGGCGGCAAATTCGTATGCGATAGCTTTACCGATTCCTTTTGTCGCTCCGCTGATTACTAATGTTTTGCCTTTCATATTGTCTGTTTCTCCTTCTTTTTTAAACAATTTAGCGTTTTATATATTTATTTTGTATTTTTTTAGTGTTTGCTCTATCTTTTTAAAATTCTCCGGGCTAGGTTTTACGAGAGGTAATCTATACTCAAGCGTCGGTATAAGACCCGCAATATGCATGGCGGCTTTGATTGGGATCGGATTTGAGTCGCAAAAGAGAACGCTATTTATCTCATAAAGTTCGTCATTAATCGCTTTTGATTTTTTATACTCCTCTTTTAATCCAAAATGCGTAAGTTTAGCTATCTTTTTAGGCAAGAGATTTGCCGTAACGGAGATGACGCCCGTACCTCCGTTTGAGATAAGAGGATAGTTTATCATGTCATCACCGCTTATGACGGCAAGTTTGGGTTCCTTTGAGAGAAGTTCCACGCATCTTTGGATCGAGCCGGTAGCCTCTTTTACGCCATAAATGTTTTTACAATCCAAAAAGAGCTTTATAGCCGTTTGAGCATACAGATCTACGCCCGTTCTACCCGGCACATTGTACATCAAAACGGGGATGTCTATACTTTTCGCAAGCGCTTTATAGTGTTGATAAAGCCCAAATTGAGGCGGTTTGTTATAGTATGGGGTAACGGACAAAATACCGTCGGCTCCTTGTTTTTGCGCAAATTGGGCAAGCTCTACCGCTTCGCTTGTCGCATTGCTGCCGGCGCCCGCCAAAACTTTCGTTTTCGTATTTTTACAAACATTTACCGCGATCTCTATACACTCTTTATGCTCGTTGTGGCTTAGCGTAGCGCTCTCGCCCGTAGTTCCAACGGGCACAATCGCGTCAATACCGTTTTTTATCTGTCGTTTTATCAGTTTTTCATATGTGTTCGTATCTAGTTTATTGTTTTTAAAAGGTGTTACGAGCGCCGTCATCGCACCTGTTGGACCACTCATTTTTGCTCCTTGTTCCCGTTTTTACGAAGAATCACCGTAGTAGAATTTTTTAGCGTAAAGTATCTATTTGCGACCTCTTTTACGATTTTCGGTTTTAGTTTAAGAAGATTTTCCTCATAACTCAAAAGAGGTTTAAGATCCCCTCTAGCGATGTAAGAGCCGAAAATATTTACAAGCGTCTGAGAATTTTGCATACTAAATATAAAATCGGATTTCGTATTTATTTTTATCTTTTCAAGCTCTTTTTCTTCAACTCCCTCTTTTTTTAACTTCTCAATCTCTTGCCAGATAATTTTTTCGACATCTTCAGCTTCGACTCCCGGATTGCAAACGGCCAAAAAT
>JALWKJ010000109.1 GCA_027081495.1 Campylobacterales bacterium
TGTATAATCTCGGCTCACAAACACATGTGCTGGCGTAGCTCAGTTGGTAGAGCACCTGATTTGTAATCAGGCGGTCGGGGGTTCAAGTCCCTTTGCCAGCTCCATTTGTGAAACAGTGTTTGACCAGAAATGATCAAGTGGAAGTCACGGTGAGATACTCAAGTGGCCAACGAGGGCAGACTGTAAATCTGCTGGTTTTTACCTTCGGAGGTTCGAATCCTCCTCTCACCACCACTATGCGCGGGAATAGCTCAGTTGGCTAGAGCGTCAGCCTTCCAAGCTGAGGGTCGCCGGTTCGAGTCCGGTTTCCCGCTCCATTTTAAACTGGGAGCTGATTTAGTATTTCTAGCGTTAAAATATACAAAAGTTATACAAACCCGCTTTCTTTAGTTTATACATCAACACATAGTGGATAAAAATCGGTAAGAGCATAGGTGAGTTTTTGCTCATATGGCTCAGGGGTAGAGCACTTCCTTGGTAAGGAAGAGGTCGAGGGTTCAAGTCCCTCTATGAGCTCCAGGAAAAGTTTTGGCCAAAACTTTACATATAGTTAATAGTTAATTTTAAAATTTAAAAACGGAGGATTCAATGGCAAAGGAAAAGTTTGAAAGAAGTAAGCCGCATGTTAATATAGGTACTATCGGTCATGTCGATCATGGTAAAACGACATTAACGGCCGCTATATCGGCGGTTCTTGCGACAAAAGGTCTTGCAGAGCTTAAAGATTACGACGGTATCGATAACGCTCCGGAGGAAAAAGAGAGAGGTATTACGATTGCTACTTCTCATATCGAGTATGAAACTGAGAATAGACATTACGCTCATGTTGATTGTCCGGGACACGCCGATTATGTTAAAAACATGATTACGGGCGCCGCTCAAATGGACGGAGCTATTTTGGTGGTTTCCGCAGCTGACGGTCCGATGCCTCAAACTAGAGAGCATATCCTTCTATCTCGACAAGTCGGCGTACCTTATATAGTAGTGTTTATGAACAAACAAGATATGGTAGATGACGAAGAGCTTCTTGAGCTTGTAGAGATGGAAATCAGAGAACTTCTTGACGAGTACGAATTTCCAGGAGACGACACTCCGATTATAGCCGGTTCGGCTCTTAAAGCGCTTGAAGAGGCTAAAGAGGGTAAAGTCGGCGAGTGGGGTCAAAAAATTCTTGATCTCATGGCGGCTGTTGACGAGTATATCCCTACTCCCGAAAGAGAGACGGATAAAGACTTCCTTATGCCTGTTGAAGATGTTTTCTCAATTTCAGGTCGCGGTACCGTCGCTACCGGTAGAATCGAGAGAGGTACTATCAAAGTAGGCGAGGAGATTGAGATCGTCGGTATAAAAGATACTCAAAAAACTACCGTTACGGGCGTTGAAATGTTTAGAAAAGAGATGGAGCAAGGTGAAGCGGGCGACAACTGCGGTATCCTTCTTAGAGGTACTAAAAAAGAGGATATAGAAAGAGGTATGGTGCTTTGTAAACCTGGCTCGATTACTCCTCATACGAAATTTACGGCTGAGATCTATGTTCTAAGTAAAGAAGAGGGTGGACGGCACACTCCTTTTTTCAATAACTACAGACCGCAATTTTATGTAAGAACAACCGATGTTACCGGTTCGATCACGCTTCCGGAAGGAACTGAGATGGTTATGCCGGGCGATAATGTAAAAATTACGGTTGAGTTAATCGCTCCGATCGCTTTGGAAGAAGGTACGAGATTTGCTATTCGTGAAGGCGGTAGAACTGTCGGCGCCGGTGTGGTTTCATCAATCGTAGCATAATTTCAAGCTTAAGTTCTTTGTGACTTAAGCTTTTAAAAAGGGTAGAAAATGACAGTTAAAGTTGGACTCAAATGCGAAGAGTGCGGAGATATAAATTATACTACTACAAAAAATAGTAGAACCGTAACCGAAAAACTCGCGCTCAAAAAGCATTGCAGAAGAGACAAAAAACATACGATCCATAAAGAGGTCAAATTAAAAAGCTGATTTCAAAAATGAATTTGGTTTTTTTCAAGCAAAAAAGCAAAAAGCTTCGGCTTTTGCTTTGAGCTTTAGTTAGGGCAATAGCTCCAATTGGTAGAGCGCCGGATTCCAAATCCGATGGTTGGGGGTTCGAGTCCCTCTTGCCCTGCCATAGACAGATAAGTTTATAGAGGTAACAGATGCAAAAAATTTTACAATATGTGAGAGATTCTCGTGCAGAGTTGACGAAGGTTATATTCCCAACAAAAGAGCAGATTAGAAATGCATTTGTATCTGTTTTTATCGTGGTGACAGTTATATCTTTATTTTTGGCGTTGATCGATGCGATCATGTCGCTTTCACTTTCCAGTATTTTATAGGAGATTTTGAATGTCACATAAATGGTATGCGATTCAAACCTATGCCGGAAGTGAAATGAGCGTGAAAAAAGCTATACAGACTATTTTTTCACAACTTGGCATCGAAGAGAAATTAAAAGATATACTTGTACCTACTGAAGATGTAATAGAAGTTAAAAACGGTGAGAAAAAGATTACCGAAAGGAGTCTTTATCCGGGATATGTTTTTGCGCATGTGGATCTCGATATGGATACATGGCACAAAATACAATCATTGCCTAAAGTCAGTAGATTTATCGGCGAGTCGAAAAAACCGACGCCGCTAAGTGAAAAAGATATCAATTTGATTATCGAAAAGAGTGAACAAAAATCGGCTCCTAAGCCGAAAATTTCGTTTGATGTAGGCGAAAGTGTTAGAATTACCGAAGGACCTTTTTCAAACTTTACGGGAGTGGTAGAAGAGTATGATATGGTCGGCGGAACTTTGAAATTGAATGTTTCGATTTTCGGTAGAAGCACTCCGGTTGAAATTTTATATTCTCAGGTGGAAAAAATTATATAATCCGAGCAAAACGGAAGTCACCGCCTTGTAAAGAAAACCAAATAGAGAACAAATACTAAAAAAAGGAAAAATAATGGCTAAGAAAGTTACTGGTCAGATCAAATTACAGATCCCCGCCGGTCAGGCAAATCCATCTCCGCCGGTTGGTCCCGCTCTTGGGCAGCAAGGTGTAAATATCATGGAGTTTTGTAAAGCTTTTAATGAAAAAACGAAACAGATGATGGGATTTAATATACCCGTGGTTATTACGGTATATGCCGACAGAAGTTTTACATTTATAACAAAACAGCCGCCCGCGTCGGATTTGATCAAAAAAACCGCCGGTATTAAAAAAGGCAGCGACAACCCTCTAAAAAATAAAGTCGCAAAGCTGACAAGAGATCAAATCATGGAAATCGTCGATAAAAAGATCGAGGATTTAAATACTACTGATAAAGAGCAGGCGGCGAAAATTATTGCCGGTTCTGCCAGAAGTATGGGTGTTGAAGTAGAGGATTAATAAAACCTGACCACAGGGTCTATTGTGGAAGCAAAACGCGGAGAGTTAAATGTCAAAAAAAGTATCAAAAAGATTTCAGGAACTACTAAAAAAAATAGATAGTGATAAGAGCTATAGCGTTGATGAAGCGTTAAGTACGATAAAAAATCTCAAATCTGCCAAATTCGATGAAACCGTCGAAGTCGCTTTGAAATTAAATGTCGATCCAAGACATGCCGATCAGATGATTAGAGGATCGGTTGTTTTGCCGGCCGGTACCGGTAAAACGGTAAGAGTGGCCGTTATCGCAAAAGATGCGAAAGCCGATGAAGCGAAAGCGGCGGGTGCGGATATCGCTGGAGGCGCTGAAATTATCGAAAATATTCAATCCGGAAAAATGGATTTCGATGTGTTGATAGCGACTCCGGATATGATGGGATTAGTCGGTAAAGTCGGTAGAGTTTTAGGACCCAAAGGTCTTATGCCAAACCCTAAAACCGGCACCGTTACGATGGATGTAGCGCAGGCGGTTAAAAACGCGAAAGGCGGGCAAGTGAATTTCAGAGTTGACAAACATGGAAATATTCACGCCGGAATTGGTAAAATCAGTTTTACTCCCGAGCAGTTAAAAGATAACTTCATAACTTTTGTGCAGGCGATTAACAAACAAAAACCGGCCTCCGCAAAAGGAAGGTATATATTAAACGCCGCTTTGTCTCTTACGATGAGCCCGGCTATAAAACTCGATACTCAGGAATTACTGGATATTAAATAATATTATCCGTTTATCTTTGATCTAAGACAGCGGGGGCGTATGCTTAAATAACGAATTTCCTCCGAAATTCGTATTCCGTTTGGATGCCCTGCCGAGTGATCAGAAAGGAGGAAAACATGACAAAACAACATAAAGCGGAAGTAGTCGAATTTTTGACTGACGAGTTCAAAAGCGCAAATGCGATTCTCGTTTGCGGTTTTTCGGGTCTTAGCGTTTCACAAATCGAAAGCGCAAGGGCGCTTGCCAAAGAAGCCGGTACGAAAGTACAGGTCGTGAAAAACACGCTAGCTTCTATCGCGCTGAAAAATGCTGAACTTGAACCGTTGGAGTTGAAAGAAGCGAACATATTCGTTTGGGGAGACGACCAGGTTTCAGTCTGTAAAGTGGCCGACAAAGCAGCTACGGATTTTAAAGAAAAATTCGTTATAAAGTCGGGACTATTTGAAGGAAAAATCGCAGACCTTAATACAATCGCGTCTATCGCCAAACTGCCGTCAAGAGACGAGCTTATCGGTATGTTGCTTTCCGTATGGACTGCTCCGGCTAGAAATTTTGTTACGGGTCTTGACAATCTTCGTTCAAAACTCGAAGAAGAATCGGCATAAACATTAAAAAAATAAAAAATAATTTAAGGAAGAAAAATGGCAACTACAAAAGAAGATGTTTTAGAGTTTATCTCTAACCTTTCTGTACTTGAGCTTTCAGAACTCGTAAAAGAGTTTGAAGAAAAATTTGGAGTATCGGCACAGCCTACGGTTGTAGCGGGTGCGGGCGGTGCGGCAGGTGCGGCTGCTGAAGAAGAAAAAACTGAATTTGATGTTATTCTCAAAGATGCGGGCGCTAAAAAGATTAATGTTATCAAAGCTGTTCGCGCGCTTACGGGACTCGGTCTCAAAGAAGCGAAAGAAGCGGTTGAGAGCGCTCCTACTACAATCAAAGAAGGAGTCTCTAAAGACGACGCTGAAGAAGCGAAAAAACAACTCGAAGAAGCCGGCGCTGCTGTCGAGCTTAAATAGTCATCATACGATGGAAGCCTTCGGCTTCCGTCTATGTTTTATCCAATATGTTTTATTAATACATGATATAATATAGTATATTGGATAAAATTATATCTCCCAAAGTCTGGAATTGCAAAAATTAATATCTTCTATAAGGTGGACCCATGTTAAATAGTTTACGGTCAGGAAACCGATTACGCGTAGATTTTTCAAAAAATCCAAAACATATAAAAGTACCGAATCTTTTACAACTTCAACAAAAAAGTTACGAGCAGTTTCTTAGTGTCGGAGGCAAAGCGAAAGATAGCGGTATCGAAAAGGTTTTTACTTCGATTTTTCCTATTCATGATCCCCAAAATCGTTTAACGCTTGAGTATGTCGAAAGTGAAATCGGCAAACCTAAATATACTATTCGTGAATGCATGGAAAGAGGTCTGACATATTCGGTTTATCTCAAGATGAAAATAAGATTGATTTTGTGGGAAAAAAACGAAAAGACAAATGAAAAAACAGGCGTAAAAGACATAAAGGAACAGATTCTTTATATTCGTGATATTCCTTTGATGACGGGACGAACATCGTTTATTATAAATGGAGTCGAGAGAGTCGTCGTAAATCAGCTTCATAGAAGTCCCGGCGTTATCTTTAAAGAGGAAGAGAGTTCGACTCTTGCAAACAAACTTTTATATACGGCGCAGATTATACCCGATCGAGGTTCTTGGCTTTATTTTGAATACGACGCGAAAGATACCCTTTATGTGAGAATCAACAAAAGAAGAAAAGTTCCCGTGACGATACTCTTTAGAGCGCTTGGTTACAGCAAACAGGATATTTTAAAACTTTTTTATCCTATACAGACAATAAAAATAATCGACGGTAAATTTCTTATCAAGTTTAACGAAAAAGAGTTTTTAGGAAAGGTAGAATTCGATCTTCGCGATCAAGACGGTAATTTGTTGGTATCCGCGGGAAAAAGATTGACGGCGAAAAAAGCGGCGAAAATGAAAGAAAGCGGAATCGAATGGATCGAGTATCCGGTCGAAATTCTCATGAATAGATTTTTGGCGTCACCGATAATCGATAATGAAAGCGGAGAAGTTCTTTTTGAAACGCTTACTCAGTTGGACGATGCGAAATTGGCTCAAATGATCGAAATGAAACTCGATGAAATCGAAATCGCGAACGATCTAGCGCCGGGAGTCGATGACGCTATCATAAACTCTTTTATCGCTGATACGGAAATGATGAAACTTTTAAAGCAAACGGAAGAGATAGAAGACGAAAACGATTTAGCCGCCATCAGAATTTATAAAGTAATGAGACCAGGAGAGCCTGTTACGAAAGAGGCGGCAAAAGAGTTTATAAAAGATCTTTTCTTTAATCCGGAGAGATATGATTTAACGAGAGTGGGTCGTATGAAGATGAATCATAAGCTTTTTATCAGCGTGCCTTCGTATGTTACCGTTTTAACGACGGAAGATATCATAAATACCGTTCAATACCTCATAAAAGTCAAAAACGGTATCGGGCACATCGATGATAGGGATCACCTAGGAAACAGAAGGATAAGAGCGATCGGAGAGCTGCTTTCCGGTGAACTTCACGGCGGACTTGTTAAGATGCAAAAATCGATTCGCGACAAATTCACGACTCTTAGCGGTTCTATCGAAGAGTTGATGCCTCATGATCTTGTAAATTCAAAAATGGTTACAAATACGATTTTGGAGTTTTTTACGAGCGGACAGCTTTCGCAATTTATGGATCAGACAAATCCGTTAAGCGAGCTGACTCACAAAAGAAGACTCTCGGCTCTTGGAGAAGGCGGACTCGTCAAAGAGAGAGCCGGATTTGAAGTTAGGGATGTTCACCCGACACATTATGGAAGAATATGTCCCGTTGAAACTCCGGAAGGTCAAAATATCGGTCTTATAAATACTCTTGCAAGTTACGCGAAAGTAAATGAGCTCGGTTTTGTCGAAGCTCCTTATAGAAAAGTGAAAAACGGTAAAGTTACGGATGAAGTTGTCTATTATACCGCGACGCAGGAAGAAGACATTGTACTTGCTCCCGCATCTACAAAGGTTGACGATGAGGGTAACATAGTAGAACCTATAATCGAAGCTAGAATCAACGGTGAGATAAAATTGATAGAGCGGGAAAAAGTAAACCTTATAGATCTCTCTCCCGCCATGGTTATGGGTGTGGCGGCGTCGCTTATTCCGTTTTTGGAACACGATGATGCAAACCGTGCTCTTATGGGGTCGAACATGCAGCGTCAGGCGGTTCCTCTCATCTGGACGGAAGCGCCATTTGTGGGTACCGGTATCGAGAGTATCGTAGCTAGAGACGCATGGGAGGCCATCAAAGCCAAACGAGGCGGAGTCATAGAAAAAGTCGATTCAAAAAATATCTATATTTTAGGCGAAGATGAAAACGGAGCGTTTATCGATCACTATTGGCTTCATAAAAATATGCGTACGAACCAAAATACCTCTTTTACTCAAATTCCCGTCGTAAGAAAAGGACAAAAAGTCGAAACCGGGCAGGTAATCGCCGATGGTCCGAGTATGGATAAGGGTGAAATATCTATAGGAAAAAATATATTCGTCGCATTTATGCCATGGAACGGTTATAACTACGAAGACGCTATCGTCGTTAATGAGAGACTCATAAGGGACGACACTTTTACCTCTTTGCATATTTATGAGCAGGAAATCGAGGCTCGAGAGCTCAAAGACGGTTCCGAAGAGATTACAAAAGATATTCCGAATGTAAAAGAGGAAAACCTTTTTCATCTTGATGAGAGCGGTATAGTCAAGGTCGGGACATATGTAAAGCCTAGAATGATACTCGTCGGTAAAGTTTCTCCAAAAGGCGAAGTCAAGCCTACGCCCGAAGAGAGACTTCTTCGCGCGATTTTCGGTGAAAAAGCGGGACATGTCGTTAATAAATCTCTTTATTGTCCTCAATCGATGGAAGGCGTCGTGGTCGATGTTAAGATTTTTACGAAAAAAGGTTACGACAGAGATCCTAGATCGCTTGAAGCGTTTGAAGCCGAAAAAGAGAATCTTGATAGAAATCATCATGACAGACTGCTTATGATAGATCGCGAAGAATTATTGCAGATCAACTCCCTTCTTTCAAAAGCTACGCTTGTTCAAAGTTGTGAAATCAACGAAAAAACTTTTGAAAAAGGAAGTTGTATTCCTAAAGAGGAGTTTGACAATATTAACAGATTTGCGCTAAATAGCATCGTTAAATGTTTTGATCAAAAAACTCAAGATAAATATAACGATCTGAAAGTATATTTTAGAGAAGAGAAAAAGCGCCTTAGACTCGAACATGATGAAAAACTCTCGATTTTGGAAAAAGACGATATATTGCCAAGCGGCGTTACGAAACTCGTAAAAGTCTATATCGCGACAAAAAGAAAACTCAAAGTCGGCGATAAGATGGCGGGTCGTCATGGAAACAAAGGTATAGTTTCAAACATAGTTCCGGAAATGGATATGCCCTACCTTGAAAGCGGTGAAACCGTAGATATCGTTTTAAATCCCTTGGGTGTGCCAAGCCGTATGAATATAGGTCAAATTTTGGAAGTTCATCTAGGACTTGCGGGTAGAAGACTCGGACAGCAGTTAAAAGAGATGCTTGAGCAAAAGCAAGGAGACTGGTTAAAAGATTTAAGATCGAAAATGATCGAAATAGCCGATGTCGCAAAACTGATGAAAGCCAAAGAGTTTTTAGGTTCTTTGAACGATGAAGAGTTGTTGGATTACGCTAGAGATTGGAGCAAAGGCGTGAGATTTGCGACGCCGATTTTCGAGGGTACAACGGAAGAGGAGTTTAAAAAACTTTTTGAACTCGCCAAAATAGACACCGACGGTAAAACAAGACTGTATGACGGAAGAACCGGCGAGCCGATGAAAGAGAGAGTAAATGTCGGTATTATGTATATGTTAAAACTGCATCATCTTGTCGATGAAAAAGTTCATGCCAGAAGCACCGGTCCATACTCTTTAGTTACGCAACAACCCGTCGGAGGTAAGGCGCTTTTTGGCGGACAGAGATTCGGAGAGATGGAAGTATGGGCGCTTGAAGCTTACGGGGCGGCGCATACGCTAAAAGAGATGCTGACGATCAAATCCGATGATGTAGAGGGAAGAATGCAGGCGTATAGAGCCATAACAAGAGGTGAAAATGTACCCAAAACCGGTATTCCGGAGACATTTTTCGTATTGACCAACGAGTTAAAGTCGTTGGCGCTTGATGTAGAGATATTTGAAGAAGGAGAAGAGGGTGAAGAATCTGATTCCGATAGAGATTAATGAAGAAAACCGTCCGAGAGATTTTGAGGCGTTCAGGCTAAAACTTGCTAGTCCCGAGAGGATACTCTCATGGAGTTACGGCGAAATAAAAAAACCGGAAACCATTAACTATAGAACGCTCAAACCCGAAAGAGACGGACTTTTTTGCGCAAAGATTTTTGGACCTGTACGCGATTACGAGTGTCTTTGCGGCAAATATAAAAAAATGCGCTATAAAGGGATTAAATGTGAAAAATGCGGTGTTGAAGTAACTACATCGAAAGTACGGCGATCCAGGATGGGACATATAGAACTCGTCACGCCGGTGGCTCATATCTGGTATGTCAATTCGCTTCCAAGCAGAATAGGTACTCTTTTGGGAATAAAGATGAAAGATCTCGAGAGGGTTCTTTATTATGAAGCGTATATAGTCAAAAGTCCCGGCGAAGCTTATTATGATCATGAAAATACGAAAAAAGTTTTAAAATACGATGTATTGAACGAAGAGCAGTACCAATCGCTTGAGCAAAGATTCGTCGATTCCGGTTTTGACGCTCAAATGGGCGGAGAGGCGATAAAAGAGCTCTTGGAAGATTTTGATTTGATTGAAACGCTGGAAACTTTGAAGCAGGAGATGGAAAATACGAAATCTGAAGCAAAAAAGAAACAACTCGTAAAACGGCTTAAAGTTGTCGAATCTTTTGTAAACAGCGGCAATAGACCGGAATGGATGATGATAACGATATTGCCCGTTCTTCCTCCCGATCTAAGACCTTTGGTTTCGCTAGACGGCGGAAAATTCGCGGTTTCCGATGTAAATGATCTTTATAGAAGAGTCATTAACAGAAACGCGAGACTTAAAAGACTCGTAGAACTCGACGCTCCGGAAATTATTATAAGAAACGAAAAAAGAATGCTGCAAGAGTCCGTTGACGCGCTTTTTGACAACGGTCGTAGAGCGAACGCCGTCAAGGGAGCGAACAAAAGACCTCTTAAATCTTTGAGTGAAATCATCAAAGGTAAGCAGGGCCGTTTTCGTCAAAATCTTCTCGGAAAGAGGGTTGACTTCTCCGGAAGATCCGTAATCGTAGTCGGTCCCAGTCTTCGAATGGATCAGTGCGGATTACCCAAGACGATGGCGCTTGAGCTTTTTAAACCGCACCTTTTGGCAAAGCTTGAAGATAAAGGGTACGCGACGACTATCAAGCAGGCAAAAAGGATGATTGAATCTAAAACGAACGAAGTTTGGGAGTGTTTACAAGAAGTGGTTGACAACTACCCCGTTATGCTAAACCGCGCCCCGACTCTTCATAAACTTTCGATTCAGGCATTTCACCCGGTTTTGATAGACGGTAAGGCTATACAGCTTCATCCTCTCGTATGTTCGGCGTTTAATGCGGATTTTGACGGCGATCAGATGGCGGTTCATGTTCCTCTTTCTCGTGAAGCTATCGCCGAGTGCAAGATACTAATGCTCTCTTCAAACAATATTTTGCTTCCGGCTTCGGGTAAAGCTATTGCCGTTCCTACTCAAGATATGGTTTTGGGGATCTATTATCTTAGTCTTGAAAAAGAGAACGCAAAAGGGGCAAATAAACTTTTCGCGAGCATAGATGAAATTAAAATCGCGCTTGACGCCGGGGTTTTGGAAACGCAGGCAAAAATAAAAACCGTCGTTGACGGAAGACTCGTTCATACCACGGCGGGACGAATGATCATCAAAGCGAAACTTCCCGACTATGTTCCCGAAGATCTATGGAACAGGGTTTTAAAGAAAAAAGATATAGGAAATCTCGTAGATCATATTTATAAAATCGGCGATACTTATGCGACTGCCGAAATTTTGGACAGTTTGAAGGCTCTGGGTTTTAAATACTCAACGGACGCCGGTATATCTATATCGATAGACGATATCAATGTTCCGGCAAATAAAGAAGAAGTGATTAAAGAATCGAAGAAGAAAGTTCTTGAGATACAGCAGCAGTTTTCGGCCGGTCTTTTGACGGAGCAGGAGAGATACAATAAAATTATTGATATATGGACAAATACGAATAATCTTCTCGCAAACGAGATGATGAATTTGATGAAACATGATAAACAGGGATTTAACTCCATTTATATGATGGCGGATTCCGGAGCTAGAGGTTCGGCGGCGCAAATCAGACAGCTTGCGGGTATGCGTGGACTTATGGCAAAACCCGACGGCTCTATCATCGAAACTCCGATTATTTCCAATTTCCGTGAAGGTTTAAATGTTTTGGAATATTTTATCTCTACTCACGGCGCTAGAAAAGGTTTGGCGGATACGGCGCTTAAAACCGCAAACGCCGGATATCTTACTAGAAAGTTGGTTGATGTCAGTCAAAATGTGAAGATTTCCGAAGATGACTGTGGAACTCATGAAGGTGTCGAAATTACCGAAATAAATGTTCACGGCGAGCTTGTAGAATCTCTTGAAGATAGAGTTTTGGGAAGAGTGCTTGCCGAAAACATCATAGATCCGATAACAAATGAAGTTCTTTTCGTAGAGGGGACTTTGATAGACGAAAAGGCCGCTCAAAATATAAAAGAGGCGGGAATTAAAGCCGCGGTTATTAGAACGCCGATTACTTGTAAGTCGAACAAAGGCGTATGCGCTAGATGTTACGGCCTTAATCTCGGTAAAGCGAAACTGGTAAAAAAAGGCGAAGCGGTCGGTATTATCTCGGCGCAGTCTATCGGCGAGCCCGGAACTCAGCTTACGCTTAGAACATTTCACATCGGAGGTACGGCTTCGACCGAGCAGCAAGACAAACAGGTTGTCGCTAAAAAAGAGGGATTTATCCGATTTTACAATCTTAAAACCTATGTCAATTCAAACGGAGAAAAAATAGTCGCAAATAGAAGAAATGCCGCGGTTTTACTTGTCGAGCCTAAGATCAAAGCTCCGCTTGACGGAAAAGTAAGCGTAGAGTATGCTCATGAAGAGATGGTTATAAGTATCAAAGGCAAAAAAGAGAGCGCGAAATTCGTTCTTAGAAAAAACGATATAGCAAAACCGAATGAACTTGCCGGAATCAGCGGAAAGATGGAAGGGAAATTTTATCTTCCATATGACGGCAAAGATGTAAAAGAGGGCGAGAGTATAGTTGAAGTAATCAAAGAGGGATGGAATATACCCAACAGGATACAATTCGGTAGTATTTTAAAGATAGAAAACGGAGAGCCCGTTGTTCAAAAGATTAGCGCTAGGGCTGACGGTGTGATCAAGTATTTTCAATTATCCGGAGATTTTCTTGAGAGATTTGAGAATATTAAAAAAGGACATGTCGTTGACGAAAAAGGACTTTTTGCGATAATCGCCGATGAAGAGGGTAGAGAAGCGGTAAGACACTATATTCCTAGAAAGTCCATTGTTGAGTTTGACGACAACCAAAGCGTATCGGCTGCCGATATCATCGCTAAACCTCAAAGCGACGAACAGATCATTATAGCCGAATGGGATCCGTACTCTACTCCTATTATCGCGGAAGAAGACGGTGTCGTGACTTTTGAAGATATCGAGCCCGGTCATACGGCAACCGAACAGCTTGATGAATTTGGACAATCAAGACTTGTAATAAACGAATATATTCCATCGGGATATAAACCGGCGATCGTTTTAGCCACAAACGGAGGCGAGATAAAAAAATACTCGCTCGAGCCTAAAACATCGATTTTGGTTGAAAACGGCGCTGAAGTCAAGCAGGCCGACGAGTTGGCGAAAATTCCTAAAGCGGCGGCAAAATCAAAAGATATTACAGGAGGTCTTCCAAGGGTCAGCGAGCTTTTTGAAGCAAGAAAACCAAAAAGCCCGGCCGTTATAGCGGAGGTTGCCGGAACGGTTAGATTCGGAAAACCGCTTCGGGCGAAAGAGAGAATCATCATCGATACCGACGATGGAAATTTCAAAGAGTATCTTGTCGATAAAAACAGACATATTCTAGTACATGCCGGAGAGTATGTGCAAGTTGGGGAAAAATTGACCGACGGTCAAGTTTCAAGTCATGATATTCTTAGAATCATGGGCGAAAAATCTCTGCACTTTTATCTCATAAGTGAAATACAGCAGGTTTATCGCTCACAAGGCGTCGCCATCAGCGATAAACATATAGAGGTGATTGTTTCACAGATGTTAAGACAGGTAAAAATCGTTGACAGCGGCGATACCCATTTTATTACCGGGGATCTGATAAGTCGAAGAAAACTAAGAGAAGAGAATGAAAGAATAATCAAAATAGGCGGAGAACCGGCTATCGCGGAACCGACTCTTCTTGGGGTTACGAGAGCGGCTATAAATGCCGATTCTATCATCTCGGCGGCATCTTTCCAAGAGACTACGAAAGTTCTCACGGAAGCTAGTATCGCAGGAAAGACGGATTATCTCGAAGATCTTAAAGAAAATGTTATATTGGGTCGAATGATACCTGTTGGAACGGGTATGTATAAAGATCAAAAAGTAAAACTGAAATTTAACGAAGCCTGATTGTTTTCGCAAGGAAGTTAGTTAAAAACTTTCTTGCGTATCTTCTTTTTACTCCATAAAAACGGCTTAAATTAAGCATTTTATAAATAAAATTTGAGTATTATTGCGCACCTTTATAGACCGTATATCGTTTATAGAGAAAATTAAAAAAGGATAAAATGTGCCAACTATTAATCAGTTGATTCGTAAAGAGAGAAAAAAGGTGATTAAAAAGTCAAAATCGCCGGCACTTGACAAATGTCCGCAAAGAAGAGGCGTTTGTACGAGAGTTTACACTACGACTCCCAAAAAGCCTAACTCGGCGCTTAGAAAAGTAGCCAAAGTCAGACTTACCAGCGGATTTGAAGTGATCAGTTATATCGGTGGAGAAGGACATAACCTTCAAGAACACTCGATCGTACTCGTAAGAGGCGGAAGGGTAAAAGATTTACCGGGTGTTAAGTATCATATCGTTCGTGGAGCGCTAGATACGGCAGGTGTTGCAAATAGAAAAGTTGCAAGAAGTAAATACGGAACAAAAAGACCTAAGTAAACGATCGTTTACTTTTTTATATAAAAAACTATAAAAATAATTGTAATTAATTTGGGCAGGGTTTATCGTTGAAATTTGGTAAAGTTTGAGTAAATTTTGCAAAAAATTGAAGGAAGACTATGAGAAGAAGAAAAGCTCCCGTTAGGGAAATACTACCGGATCCTATTTATAACTCGAAATTGGTATCCAAGTTTATAAACTCTATCATGCTAGATGGTAAAAAGAGCGTTGCGGCAAAAATCTTTTACGATGCGATCGATACGATCGATAAAAAAGTCGAAGATGAAAAAGGTATCGATATATTCTACAAAGCCGTTGAAAATATCAAGCCCGTTATGGAAGTTAAAAGCAGAAGAATCGGAGGCGCTACATATCAGGTTCCCGTTGAAGTAAGACCGGTTAGACAGCAATCTCTTGCTCTTAGATGGATTATCGGGTTTACTAGAAAAAGAAGTGAAAGAACGATGAAAGACAGACTTGCCAATGAGCTGATCGACGCCGCGAACGAAAGAGGCGCTTCATATAAGAAAAAAGAAGATACTTACAAAATGGCTGAAGCAAATAAAGCGTTTGCTCACTATAGATGGTAAAAGGATATCAGATGGCAAGATCTCATAAATTAGAAGATGTAAGAAATATAGGTATTGCCGCGCATATTGACGCGGGTAAAACGACTACTACGGAAAGAATCCTTTTTTATACGGGTGTCGAGCATAAAATCGGAGAAGTTCACGACGGTGCGGCTACTATGGACTGGATGGAGCAGGAGCAAGAAAGAGGTATTACGATTACTTCCGCTGCGACGACCTGCGAGTGGAGAGGCAAACAAATCAACATAATCGATACTCCAGGCCATGTCGATTTTACGATTGAAGTTGAACGATCAATGCGCGTACTTGACGGCGCCGTTTCCGTTTTTTGCGCGGTTGGAGGAGTTCAGCCCCAATCTGAAACCGTATGGAGACAAAGAAATAGATACGGCGTGCCGTCCATAGTTTTTGTAAACAAGATGGATAGAACAGGCGCTGATTTTTATGAAGTAGAGAGACAAATCGAGGAGAGACTAAAAGGAAATCCCGTTCCTATTCAACTACCCATAGGCGCCGAAGATAATTTTGAAGGCGTTATAGATCTTGTCAAAATGAAAGAGATCGTATGGGATGCGGACGCCGCTATGGGCTCTGCATATCATGAGCAGGATATTCGCCCCGAACTTCTGGAAAAAGCCCAAGAGTATAGAGAAAAAATGATTGAAAAAATTTCCGAAGCCGACGGTAACGACGAGCTTATGGAAAAGTATCTTGAAGGAGAAGAGTTAAACAACGACGAGATCATGGCGGGTATAAAAGCCGCGACTATCGGTATGCATATTGTTCCGATGACTTGCGGTACCGCTTTTAAAAACAAAGGCGTTCAAACGCTTTTGGATGCGGTTGTGGATTATCTTCCGGCTCCGACGGAAGTCGGCGGTATCAAAGGTACGATGATGGATAATCCCGAAGAAGAAGTTGTTGTAGAATCGACGGACAACGGTCCTTTTGCCGCTTTGGCGTTTAAAATCATGACCGATCCTTTTGTCGGTCAGCTGACATTTATTCGTGTTTATAGAGGTTCTTTGGAATCGGGTTCTTATGTTCATAACTCTACAAAAGATAAAAAAGAGAGAATCGGTCGTATCATGAAGATGCACGCGATTAAAAGAGAAGAAGTTAAAGAGATATACGCCGGCGAAATCGGAGCGGTTGTAGGTCTTAAGAGTACGACTACCGGCGATACTCTTTGTGATCCCGCCGATAAAGTAGTATTGGAGAGAATGGATTTTCCGGAGCCCGTTATCTCTGTCGCAGTTGAGCCGAAAACTAAAGCCGACCAGGAAAAAATGGGTATAGCTCTTCAAAAACTAGCTCAAGAAGACCCCTCTTTTAGAGTTGAAACGGATGAAGAGAGCGGACAGACTATCATTTCGGGTATGGGCGAACTTCACCTTGAGATTTTGGTCGATCGTATGATGAGAGAGTTTAAAGTTGAAGCTGAAATAGGTCAACCTCAAGTTGCGTACCGCGAGACGATTAGAGACACCGTCAATCAAGAGTACAAATACGCTAAACAATCGGGCGGTCGCGGTCAGTACGGTCATGTATATTTGAAACTTGAGCCGTTGGAGCCGGGTGAAGGATATGAATTTGTCGATGCCATCAAGGGCGGCACGGTTCCAAGAGAATATATCCCGGCGGTTGACAAAGGCGTTCAAGAAGCGATGCAAGGCGGTGTTCTTGCAGGATATCCCGTAGAAGATGTCAAGGTAACTCTTTATGACGGTTCATACCATGATGTTGACTCATCTGAAATGGCATTTAAACTTGCCGCTTCAATGGGCTTTAAAGAGGGCGCTAGAAAAGCAAATGCCGTTATTCTTGAGCCTATGATGAAAGTCGAAGTGGAAGTTCCCGAGGATTTTATGGGTGATGTTATAGGCGATTTAAATAGAAGAAGAGGTCAGATTGAAGGAATGGATGAGCGAGCGGGCAATAAAATCGTAAACGCGTTCGTACCTTTGTCTGAAATGTTCGGTTATTCAACAGATCTTAGATCGGCGACGCAGGGACGAGCTACTTACGCGATGGAATTTGATCATTATGCGGAAGTTCCCAAAAATGTTGCGGAGGAGATCATTAAAAAGAGAAACGGATAGCATCCAAGATAAAATGAAAGAGATTAATCTCTTTCATTTATCGACTCTTTGTCCTCGTAGCTCAGCTGGATAGAGCATCGGATTCCTAATCCGAAGGTCTCAGGTTCGAATCCTGTCGGGGACACCAGTTGCTAGCTTAAGATAGCGACTTTTTTATCTTTTGAGCCAATTGTTCCGGTAGTAGCCCCATTGATTCCTCGACTAGTTTTGTATTTCCATGAGGGATAAAGTCATCTTCGTATTCAAATGTCGTAAGTT
>JALWKJ010000110.1 GCA_027081495.1 Campylobacterales bacterium
CGATAATACATATGAAATTGTAGCTATTTTTTGATGGGACACACAAAAGAGACTCTTTTACCCCTTGTAAGCCCCTGTTTTAGGGGTTTAAAAATTCTTGATTAGAAAACGCGGAAGTCAGGAGGAGTATGAGAGAAGAAATTGATTTACATCTTCTCTTTCGCTTTTATCCCCATAAGTTTCAATCCGACTCTAATACTAAGAGCTACCATAGCCGAGAGTTTGAGAAGTTTTTCTTCATTTTTGGTTCCGATAATTTTATGTTTGTTATAAAATTGATGATAAAAAGTCGCAAGCGACCTTAGATAATCGGTTAATTTTTGAAGCTGTCTCGATTCAAATGAGTCTTCTAAGACCTCCGGTAAGAGAAGAGCCGTAAAAAGTAAGTTTTTTGAATCTTCATCAAGATTTTCAAGTTTCGTATTTACTACTTGATTTACGCTTTTACCGCTTTTTTCGAAGAGTTGATTTATGCGCGCGTGGGCATATTGAATATAATATATAGGGTTTGAGCTATCTTTTGTTTTTAATGTCTCTATATCAAATTCAAGATGAGTATCGCTCTTTTTCGTCAAAAATATAAATCTAAGAGCTTCCGCTCCAATCTCCTCGACGACATCGCTCATGAGGATAAAATTTCCGGCTCGTTTGCTCATCTTATACGGTTGTCCGCCTTTTAGTAAAGCTACCATTTGCGAGAGTATGACTTGAAGTTTTTTCGAGTCGTAACCTAAAAAGTCTATGGCGGCTTTGACTCTTGCTATATAGCCGTGATGATCCGCTCCCCAGATGTTTATATAGCGGTCGTAACCTCTTTCAAACTTTTTGTCGTGATAGATAATATCACCCGCGAGATATGTTTCTCTGCCGTCTTCTCTAACTATGACCCTATCTTTTTCATCTCCCTTTTGGCTCGATTTTAGCCATATTTTCCCCTCTTTTTCATATATCGCGTCGTTATCTTTCAGTTTTTTGTATGTTTTTTCCCACTCTTTGAAAAGTTCTCTTTCGCTAACAAAATTATCAAAAAGTATATTTGCTCTAAAAAGATCTTTTTTGATTAACTCAAGCATCTTGTCTTTTGCCCAAAGACTAAGCTTTTGAATATTTTTTTCATCTTCAAATATCTCTTTGCCAAACTTCTCATTTGCTTCAAGCGAAAGATCATGAATATATTCGCCTTTGTAAAACTCCTGCGGCCAAGTTACGGGTAGTGAAGTAAATTTTTCTCTTCCCGCGAGAAAAAGAGATAATCCCAAAAGCTCTATTTGGTTTCCCGCATCGTTTACATAGTATTCAGCCGTAATATTATATCCGAGTCGTTTGCCTATCTTGCAAAGCGTATCCCCAAACACCGCTCCTCTTGCATGACCTATATGCAAAGGACCGGTCGGATTTGCGCTTACAAACTCCAGCAGGATACTTTCATCTTTCGTATCGCTTGCAAATTCGTTTTCATTTAAGATCGCTTCCGTCGTTTTTTGGTCTAAAAAAGAGTCGCTCAGTCTGAAGTTAAGGTATCCTTTGAGCGCTTCGACTTTGTTAAAGATATCCTCTTGTTCAAATTTTTTTGCAAGTTCTTCGGCGATTATCATGGGGGATTTTCTGTGAACTTTTGCTAAAGAGAAAGCCGCCGGAGTGGCATAGTGACCAAAAGAGAGATCTTTTGGCTTTTCAAGGGCAAAATTCCCTTCAATATGTTTTTTTACGGTTGATAGGACACTTTTTTTCAAATCTTGAGCGCCTTTATGCTTTTGTTGAAGTTTCGGATTCGCTTTTTTGAGCTGTTTGTTCTTTTCCTTCGATCTTTTCACTTTTGTTATCAACTACTTCGTCATCCTCTTTTACGGCTTTTTTAAAGTTCTTTATACCGTTGCCTAAACCTTTTGCGAGTTCGGGTATCTTTTTGCCTCCAAAAAGTAAAAGCACGATAAGTGCGATGACTAAAAGTTCCATTCCGCTTGGCATTCCCATTTTTTTTCCTTCTGTTAGTATGAGTATTTTAGGGTATTATATCATTTATAGTTAAATGTTTGCACACGGGTTTTTTGAGTTATAATTTACCACTTATTTAAAAGTTCGGTTAACTCTTCGTTTGAAAGTTTAAGTCTTGCCGTATTTATTATATGTCTGAACGATTCAAGAGCTTTTTTGAAGTCGTCGTTGATAAGAAGGTATTCGTATTCGTCGATTCTGTTCATCTCGTTTTTTGCATTGTGCAATCTTTTTTTGATCGTCTCTATCGTATCGGATCCTCTGTGCAAAAGTCTTTTTTCAAGCTCTTTTTCACTCGGGGTGGTTAAAAATACCGATGTTAGAATTTTTTCAAATCTCTTTTTTACGATCGCATGCCCTTGGACATCGATATCCAAGATTACCAACTTTTGCTCTTTTAAAGCTTTAAATATCGGTTTTAGCGATGTGCCGTAGTAGTTTCCGTGAACCTTTGCCCACTCCAAAAAAGCGCCTTCTTCTATCTCTTCTTCAAACTGCTCTTTTGATATATAGTGATAGTCAACCCCCTCTTTTTCACCCTCTCTTTTTTCTCTGGTGGTAGAAGAGAGGGAGAAGTAGATATTTTTTTCGGAATTTAAAATCTCATTTATTAAAGAGCTTTTACCGCATCCGCTAGGTCCGGAAACGACTAAAATCTTACCGCTCACTCCTTAACTCTCTTTTTTTGTAAAGTCAAGCGTAATATTGATTTTCATATCATTAAGCGCCTCTTTGATCATTTGAGGAGTTATCGCTTTTGCTACGGCGTCTTGAATCCACTGCTGCACATCGTTGGTTTCTACAATCGTCTCCGAGCCCTCCGTGATTATATCCTCTTTTATAATCTCTTCATCTTTTGTTTCGCTTTGGGGATTGAGCGCTTGTTGAATATCTTTTTCATCTAAAGATTCAAAATCGTTTACCGACTCTACTATCTCCTCTTTTGCTATATAATCGCTCTCTTTTTCTATATCTTCAATTCCCTCAAGCGCGTCGAGACTTGATCTATCGATTTTTTCTTCAGGCGTAATCTCTTGTAGTATTTGCTCTTTTTCCGTCATTAATGCTGCTCCTGCCGCCGCCGCTGCGGCTAATTTGATATTTGAGTTTTCATCTTGTCGCTCTTTTGGTTCATCGATATCCGGTTTTTGAGGTTGATCTGTTTCGGAAATCTCTTCTAATGATCTATTGTCGTTTTGTTCTTGCACAAATTGTTCCGCTACGCCTGTTGACATTATCGCGCTTGAGTCGAGAGAAAGATCTACATTTCCCAACTCTTCGTCAAGTTCGTCAAGTTCTTTTAGCGCGTCTTCCGTTTTATCGATCTCTTTTAAAGCCGTCTGTTCAGGCTCTTTTTCTCCAGCCTTGGGCGTTGTCTCCTCTTCAAGTTCCAGATCGTCCAATTCGTCCAATTCGTTTAGCTCTTCAAGTTCGTCTTCGAGTATCTCATCGATATTTTCATCGTCGCTTTCAAGAAGCTCATCTACGCTCTCATCGCTTTTTTGTTCCTCTTCTTCAAGATTCTCGTCATCTTGTGAAATCTCTTCCTCTTCAGGTTGTTGCGAAACGGTTTTATTTTGGGATGAGGAGATATTCGCTTCTATCATCGCGACAAAGTCCGAGGGTAAAAAAGGTTTATCGAGATTGATGTCAAAACCTTCGGGAACGGGTTCTTTTTTTATGCCTATGTAACCTATCTTGTCGAAAGAGGCTTTTTTTCTTAGCTCTTCAAGAATATTTTGCGTATATTTGTCGCTGTCTATAAGCGCTATGTCGTAGTGCTTTTTGGTAGGGGTCGGTTCTAGTTTCTCCTCAAGAAGATAACCGTGTTTGTCTGAGCTCAATTGTAACAATCTTGATACAATTTTATTGTCGTTTATGAGAAATATTGATGCCATAATAGCTCCGTTTTTAAATTATGTTATTATGTTGCCATGACTAAAACAGATTTTTTTAAAAAATTTTTATCTATTTTATTTGTTACGGCATTTTTTATTAGACTTCCGATCTATCCGTCATCAGAGCTTTTTCTTTTGCCGCAAGATAGCGACAAAGCTCTTTTGAGTATTCTAAAGAGTATAGATAGTTCAAAAAAGTCTATAAAAATTACAATATATAATTTTACCCATAAAAAGATAGCAAATAGATTAAAAAGAGCCGCAAAAAGAGGAGTCGAGGTAGAAATAATTTTCGATTCTAAAAGTACAAGATCCGATCGAAGAAGAAGTATGTTTTATTATTTAGCGAAATATAAAAATATTTCTGTTTATAAATTAAAAGGAAAATTTATAAAAAAACAGAATCGCCATGGCATTATGCATCTAAAAAGCGCGCTTTTTGATCACAAAAGGGTGATATTCGGTTCGGCTAATTGGACATATTCGGCTTTTGGAAAAAATTACGAGTTGATCTATTTGGATGACGATTACGCAAAAGCCAAGCAGTTTGAAAAATATTTTAAAAAACTCAAAAATATGAGTACGCCGTTTAAATAAAAAGATTTTTCAGATATTCGAATGCGCTTAGAAATTCACTTTTAAAGATCGCCATAATCGCTCCTAATACCGAAACCATTACCATTATGGATAAAAATATTTTGATTGGAAATCCAACGACTAGCAGATTAAATTGCGGCATAGTTTTCATAAGCATTCCAAAGATTACATCCGCTAGTATGGAAAGGGCGATAAACGGAAACGATAGCACAAGTCCCATCATGAACATATGAGTTACCGCTTTTGAGAGGTATTGCCAAATATCGGGATGAGGATAAAAGGCTCCAAGTTCTATGTGAGTGATCGAGTTGCTTAAAAATAGCAGCATTAGATGATGACCGTTAAACGCTAACAAAATCAACACCGCTAAAAGAGTAAGAATCTGTCCGATAATCGGAGTGTTAGATCCTGTTACGGGATCCATAACCGAAGCCATTGAAAAGCCCATGATCATAGATATCTGACTTCCGGCAAGTCCAAGCGCCGCAAAAACGAAATTTAAAACAAGACCCGCGATGAAGCCGAGCATTAACTCTCCGAGTACTAAAAGCGCGATGTTTCCTACCTCATAGGGGATATTCGATAACGAGGCGACTGGAAAAAATAAAATCGTCAAATAAAACGCAAGAGCGGTTTTGACGGGTATTGGTACGGCTATATGCGAAAAGAAAGGGAAAAAAGCCATTACGCCGCTTATGCGGGAGAAGAGTAGAAAAAAAATAACGGCATTGTTACTTGTAAGAAGTTCCGCAAGTTGCACTTTTTTCCTTAAAGAATGACCGGAATCAGCCTTTTGTTTTTTAATCTATATACCGTATTGCATCTTGAAGCTATTTTTTCATCATGAGTTACGATAAAAAGTCCTCTGTCGCTTTGTTTTGTGTATTCTAACATGACATCCATGACATCATTTGCCGTTTCGCGGTCAAGATTTCCGGTTGGCTCGTCCGCAAATATCAATCTCGGCTTTTTTATAAGAACTCTTGCTATCGATACTCTTTGCTGTTGACCGCCTGAGAGTTCTGAGACATTTTGTTTGAGCGTATTTTCAATTTTCAATTTTTTTATTAGATTTATATCTATCTTTTTGTTTGAGATCAAAGAGGATATTTCAAGATTCTCTTTTACGCTAAATCCCTTAAAAAGATAGTGTGACTGAAAGATAATTCCTATCTCTTTTCGTCTGATTTCAAGAAGATTTTTGTCGCTTTGAAGATACATATTTTGTCCAAGATAATCAACGGATCCTTTTTTTGGTTTTAATAAAGTCGCAAGAATATGAAGAAGCGTGGATTTTCCGCTTCCGCTGATACCTAAAATAGCGATAGACTCTTTTTTGTTGATGGAAATATTGATGTTTTCAAAAAGCGTATAGTCAAAACCGTGAGAGAGATCTTTTGCCTGAAGCAGCGTGTTCGTATATCTTTTTTGCGCGGAGGTATTTGCCGCTGTTTCAAACATTTGCAAATACCTCTTTTTCTTTTTTAGCCAAGCTGCGCGGCAACCTCTGCCGCGAAGTCGTCGTCTTTTTTCTCTATGCCTTCTCCAAGCTCGTATCTGACAAATTTGGTGATTTCTATATTGTCGCCTAAATCTTTCGATTTTTGCGCTACTACCTGAGAAACCGTTTTTTTATCATCAAGAGCGTAAAATTGATCCAGCAGACACAATTGCTGATCTAAAAGAGTGTTGTCGGCTATGTATCTGTCTAATTTACCGGGAAGAATTCTATCCCAAATTTTTTCCGGCTTGCCCTCTTTTTTTAGCTCCTCTTTTATCTTCTCTTCTACTTTTGCCATAGTTTCATCCGTTAGTTGAAGTTTTGAGATAAAATCCGGTACATTTTTCAAAGGCTTGCCCAATCTTTTTAACTCTTCATTCTCTTTTTCTATGGATTTTGCGATTCCTTCAGTCTCTTTTTCTACAAAATCGGCATCAAGTTCTTTATAGCTTAAAAACTGAGGTTTAAGAGCCGCTATATGCATAGCGATCTGTTTTAAGAAATCGGTTACCGCCGTTTTGTTTTTAGCGTCGTCATATTTTGCGCTTACAAGCACGCCGATTTTTCCTCCCATATGAGTATAGCCGTTAACTACCTCGTTGTCTTGGGTTTTAATGATTTCAAATCTTCGCACAACGATGTTTTCACCGATCGTAGCGATGTTCGATTTTACGAACTCGTCGAAAGATACGCCTTCTATTTGGCTTTTGTTGAGTTCGTCGATATTTGCCGGCTCTGTCGTATGTATATGATTTACCGTCTTTTTCGCAAAGTTTTGAAACTGCTCGTTTTTTGCTACAAAATCTGTTTCGGCGTTTACTTCCACCATAGTCGCTTTATCAAAATCGGGCTCTATTTCGATAGCGACCGTACCTTCGGCGGCGATTCTGTCTGATTTTTTACCGGCGCTCGAGAGTCCTTTCTTTTTTAGCCAGTCGATCGCTCCCTCAATATCCGCGCTGCTTTCGACCAGCGCTTTTTTACAGTCCATCATACCCGCACCGGTTTTTTCTCTAAGCTCTTTTACCATTGCTGCAGTAACTGCCATTTTATTCTCCTGTCTCTTCTTTTTTTTCTTCTTTTTCGGCTTCTTCTTTCGCTTCTTTAATCAAAGCCTCTTTCTCCTCGTCGGAGATATCGCCTGAAGGTGTCTTCTCCTGCGACTCTTCGAGATTTTCCTCTTCATCCTGCTCTCTTAAAGCTTTTCCTTCGTTTATGGCTTCCGCCATCTCTTTACAAAAAAGTTGTACCGATCTGATCGCATCGTCATTACCGGGAATAGGAAAATCGACCACATCCGGATCGCAGTTGGTATCTATCGGAGCGACTACGGGTATGTTGAGATTGTTCGCTTCTTTGACCGCGATTCTCTCTTTTACGGTATCGATTATAAAAATCATATCGGGCGCTTTTTTCATGTCTCTGATACCGCCGAGGTAGTTGAGAAGTTTTTGTTTTTTTCTTTGAAGCATAAGAGCCTCTTTTTTTGTCAGAAGATCCATTTGACCTTCTTCTTCCATCTTTTCAATAATCTCAAGTTTTTTAATAGATTTTTTGATTGTTTGGTAGTTTGTAAGCATACCTCCAAGCCATCTGTGATTTACATACGGCATACCGCAACTTTCGGCGAACTCTTTCACGGCGGAGCTTGCTTGTTTTTTTGTACCGACAAAAAGGATAGTTTTACCCTCGGCCGCCGCATCTCTAACGATATTGTATGTATATCTGAAATATCTAAGCGTTTTTTGTAAATCGATTATATATATATTTTTTCTCTCTCCAAAGATATAAGGTTTCATCTTTGGATTCCATCTTCTTGTTTGGTGCCCAAAATGCACGCCGCACTCTAGTAAATCTTTCATTGTAACCATGACAATGCTCCTTGTTTTAATTTTTGGTTTTGCCTCCACACCCCTTAACGGTTAAAAACCGCAACCATTCAAAGGATTGATGTGTGTGAGATTAAAGCGCGGTATTTTACTCAAATAATGTTTAAATAACGGTTAAGCCGTATCGTTTGCGGTGAAGATTTATTTATATTGAATATGTTAATATTTAAATATGAAAATTATATCTATTTTTTTATTTATTCTTTTTTCCGGTACTATATTGAACGCCGATTTATTAAAAGAGAATTTTATTACGATCGATTTAAACTCGACATCTCCTAAGGCGCTTATAGATTTTGAGTCCGACAATCTCGAAAAATTTATAAAACTCGATGATAACGACAACGGTATAATTTCTTGGAAAGAGATAAAGGCTCATAAAGAGGAGATAGAGAAATTCGTTCTAAAACATATCGAGATAAAAGTTGACAAGAAGTTATGTCAAAGCGCGGTCGATAGTTTTGAAGTTTATCGTCGAGTGCATCAGTCGTATATAAAGATTTATCTCTCTTTATCATGCGATATGCCCAAAAAGGCTCTCTTTTTGAAATATGATCTCTTTTTTGATGTCGATAAGGATCAAAAAGCTTTTGTAAAGATTTCGGATCAAAACATCTCTACGCCGACGATATTGAGCAGTCGAAAGGTAGAAGTGAAACTAAAACTTCAAAAAGAGTCTGCGTGGAGTTCGTTTTTAAATTTCCTTATCGAGGGTATTTGGCATATTTGGATAGGTTTTGATCATATTCTCTTTTTGCTCATGCTTTTAATACCTTCCGTTTATATCTATAAAAATCATACTCTCTATCCTCGTCGAAAGTTTAAAGATGTACTTTTTGAGATACTAAAAGTCGTAACCGCGTTTAGTGTCGCGCACTCTATAACTTTAGCTCTTAGCGTTACAAAAACGGTAACTTTAAACTCATCGTTTGTAGAGGTCGCCATCGCTCTTTCGGTACTTTTTACGGCCGTTAACAATCTCTATGCGTTTATAAAACATAAAACTTGGATCATGGCTTTTTTATTCGGTTTGATACACGGTTTCGGTTTTGCGAATGTTCTTCATGAACTTTTGGTAAAAAGCGGGGATTTTATAGCGATGCTTTTTGGTTTTAATCTCGGCGTAGAGATCGGGCAGATGGCGATAGTCGCCGCGGTTTTGCCGATTTTATATTTTTTCAGAAGAAGTCGTTATTATAAAATTTTTATTTTACACGGTTTTTCGGCGATAACCGCTTTAATTTCTATCTTATGGGCCGTTGAAAGGGCTTTTGGTTTTTCAATATTGCCGTTTTAGCTTTTAGGGCAGCCAGTAATTGTTCGTTATAAGAAGAAGAGATAAAAGCGTAATGCTGTCTTCATAATAGTTTTCATGACGATCTTTTATAGTTTCGTATATCGAGTCTAAAAAAGCTTGATCCAAGATCGCTTTTGCGCCTACTCCAAACGGCGCGACAAATGCTATCGAAAAATAATCCCCTATAACCGATCCGTCGAGTCTATAGCCCGATTTTATATTTTCTGCGCTGTTTTTAGAGCTTTTTTTTATCCATGAAATCATCTTTTTTAGTATCTCTTTTGATTCTTGATCGTTGTTTAAAAGAGCGTAAGCTCCTATTCTAAGAGGAACTCTACAGGCGTTATAGTAGTAGCTGTTATCTTCGGTTTCCAAGAAACGGCGAGAAGTGGGCAGATACTTTTTTTTACTTTTATCGTAGCGAATAAAATCACTTACGAGTGAAGTTTTGTTTATTGGAAGATTTTGAATCTCTTTTAAAGCGTTTAGCGAAGCTTTTACGGCGTCAAGCCAGCGGTCGTTTTTCGTATAGTTATAAAACGCCAAAAAATGATCGGGCATAAAATCGGAACTTCTTGTCGTGTATTGATTATAAACTTTTGCATTTTGATCTACCCAATCTCCCAAAAGAGGTAAAGAGCTCTTTTCTCCTATCGTATATTTTAAAAGCGAATCTATAATCAAAAGAGCCTCTTTTTTATAGTTTATCTCGCCCCCGCTTCCCCACTGCTTATGAGCTAATAAAAGGGCGAACGCTATATCGGCGTCTCCATCAAAGGCGCTGTCGCTTTCACCCTTTTTTTCGGGGACTTTCCAAGTCATAAACTCTTTTTTAATCATGCTGGGATGAGCTTTTGCGTATCTAAAAAGAGCGTCAAATATCTTTTTTGCCTCTTTCTCTTCTCCCGCAAGGTAAGCCGTAATCATCATGCCGTATCCTTGCGCCTCGGAAAAAGTTTTTGAGTGATCTTTTTTATCCGTAGCGATGCGATAAAACTCTTTTTCTTTAACTAAAAAATCCTTTTTCCATATTTTATAATACTCTCTCACATGATCGTCAAGCTCTTTTTGAGAGTATTTTGAAACTTTGATACTTCGGTTATAATCGGTATGCGAGGCAAAAGGTCTATTCTCCTTCGCATATACGCAGAGTGTAAAAAACGCTATAACGGCGACTATAAAAAGAGGCGTCGCTTTAACCATTTTGTTCTCTTAGAGTCAAAAAGATATTTATGACGCTCTTTGGCGATAGCGTGTCTATCGTAACCGTCGAGTTTTTATTACTTACTTTTACGGTTGCCTTTTCATCGTCAACTTCACCGGCGACGATTTTTTTGTTCGGATTTTTAAATAGCTTTATATGAAGATTTTTTACCGCGGTATCGTTATCGTTTTTTACGGTGATGACGAGTTGATTATCTACTGTTTTTGAGCTTAGTTTTAATCTTTTATTTTGATAGATTCTTTTGAAAATCTCTCTTCCGTTTAGTGTGGTTAATTGGGGATGTTCTTTTAAATATTTAAAAAACTCTTCGACTATTTTTATATTTGTACTGTAAGCGAAAAGGTGAGTATGAATGCTTAATGTATAGATACCGTTTAATTTAGTTATGAAATGCGCTTCTTTTATCATTTGATTTACTATCTCTTTTTGTCCCCAGTCAAGATTTACGAGATAGCTGTAATCGTCGGTACCGTGTCTTGGAATATAAAGAAGGTTCGACTCTTTTTTGTCGAATTTCGGGTACATATATTGTTGGTTTGCGCCGAGGATATAGGTAAAACCGCCTTTAGCCAAATGTTTTTTCATCAAATCGTTCAACTCTTCTCTAGGGGGTCTAAATCCCTTTATCTTTTCGGGCGTAAATTTGTCTATTATTTTTTTTGAATTTTCTGTTTCATTTATGATGTAATCTTCGCTCTCTCCGACGATTTTTTTGTGAGTGGTGCTGTGTGAAGCGAACTCTACAAACGGATTTTTTGCTATATTTGCCATCATTTTTTCGTATTGGGGTTTATTTGCCAAAGACGCCACTATGAAAGCGGTAACGGGGATTTGATACTCTTTGGCAAGGTTTGCGAATTTTTGAAAGTTTTCAAATTTGTATTCGGTATCTTCCGACACGAAAACGACGCTTTTTTTGTCGATATAGGGATAGTTTTGTACTATAACATCGTTTGATAGAAAGTCGATTATACCCGCTATAATTTTTTTAAAATCTTCTCTGCTCTCATCTATGTCATAAAACGAGTAAGCCGGAAATGTCACATACGCCCATTTCCCTTTTCCGTAGTATCCATGCCAGCCCATACCGGCCTCTTTTGTTGAGAGATTTTTATTTTTATCTTTCGCTAGAGGGGGAGTAGCTTGAGTGTATCCGGTTATATACATATCCGCACTCAGATTTGAAGGCGAATCAAATAGCGGTATTTTATCGTAGAGAATGATATTTAATAATTTGCCTTCTTTAAAATGGGTGGAAAAAGGAGAAAGAAGTTTTTGCGTCATATATGGAGCGTCGTCTCCTTTGAAAGAGACAAAGCCCAGCCGTTTGTTTAGTCTAAGTCCGGTTATTTCATGAATAAAACTATCGCCGACATACTTTCCGTTTTCATCGCTAAATCCGGTTGTGAAGTTGAAAAAAAGCTTTCCTCCGTTTTTTATGAATGTTTTTATCCGTTTTTTATGATTAGCGCTTAACGCCAGTGCGTCTATAACAAAAAGCAGCGAATCGTTTTTTAAAGAGTCTAGTCTGTTTGCGGGTAAAATTTTGACATCATAGCCGATAGATGTGAGAAGATTTGAGAAAGTTTTGATCTTGTTTTTGTATTCATCGGTTGACGAGCCGTTTTTCGCATACAAAAGAGCCGAGGCTTTTGAGCTTAAAAGATAGATCGTTTTTGTTTGCGGTTTTGTAACTATAAAGCCGTTGTTTTGAGGTTGCGGCAAATTGTTTTGAATTTTATACATTATGACCGCCATAAGGGCAAACAGTACGAGTATGGAGAGAATCAGTTTACTTCCGTATGTATCTTTTTGTCGAATATGCGCTATATTGTTCATATGACGATCTCCTTGAATTCGAAAAAGAGATATTTTTCTTTTGAATCAGATTCGTTTTTTTCATTTTCGCTGGTCATCTTTTGTTGTTTTTTCCGTTTTGTTTCTCGTATTTTATAGATAAAATATGCCACGATACCAAACACCATAGTCATAATGGTAATAATCACGATAAGATATGCCATAACGGTCAAAAAATTGAGTTGTATCAAATTTTCCCTTTTCTCTCTAGTTTACCCCAGTTCATTTCTATACCGAAAAACTCTTCCAAAGATGCCAAAACTTTAGCGACATTGATGATATTTATAAAAAATATACGATAATATATGCTATAAAGCACCAATTTCATTCGCTCTTTCGTTACGCTTACGCAATAGATACTCGCCGATATATCCAAAATGGTAAATATAATCCACCAATACAAAAGCATCTCCCCAAAGCCGGACATTATGCTTATATATATGATAAAGATATTTGCGAATATCGAAGCGATAGGCCAAAATATCGCTTCAAAAAGCATATACCAAAGCACCATGCTTAGTGAAAAATTTGAATACATCGCAAATAGCTTTATTTTATGTTTTAGTATAGATTGCAATATTCCCCGCGTCCATCTGTATCTTTGTTTGAGAAGATCCAAAAGGCTCTCGGGCGCTTCGGTGTAGGAGACGGCGTCTATCTCGTAATCTATTTTAAATCCGGCTTCAATCAGCCTAAGAGTTAAATCGCAATCTTCCGCATAAGTATCATCGGTATATTTTCCTATGGCTTTAACTGCCGATTTTCGAAACATTCCTATGGGGCCTGGAATTATATTTACCAATTTAAAAAAAGCTTGTCCGTTTCGAACCAGATTCAAACCTTGAATATATTCCAACGCTTGTAATTTTGTCCAGAGGTTTTCACCGTTTGTAACATATACCGAACCGGCTACCGCGGCGATTTTTGGATCTTGAAAATATTTAACCATCAATTCAAGCGCGTCGGGCGAAATTTTTGAATCGGCATCGACTGCTAGAAAAAATTCTCCTTTTGCTTTTTCTATCCCGAAATTGAGCGCGTCGGCTTTTCCCGAGTTCGGTTTTGTATATGCTTTGAGTTTCACATTTCCGTTATTAAATTCCATATTTTTCGCAATGACGAAAGTATCGTCGCCGCTGCCGTCGTCTATAACTATGATCTCGTATTTGGGATAAGTTTGGTTTATCAAACTCTCTAAAGAGGCTTTTATAACTTTTTCTTCATTGTAACAGGGAACCAGTATAGAGATTAGCGGTTTTTGGGAAGATGGGATGACTTGCAACTCTTTTTTTGCGTTTTTATAGAGGTTTAACATCGATAATAGCAGTAGTATAAAATATCTGCCTATTACCAAAAGTGAAAAAATAAGAATAAAAATCACTCCCAATTTTACATAGATACTCTCTTCTATCGGGAGATTTCGGAGTTGTTGCAGGCTAAAAATCGAGAGCGCCAACGCCATAGCAAACAGAATCAGGATTTTAAGCATTTTTCGATCCTATCCGATCAATTGCGCCAAAGCGTCTTTTTGATGATATTTAATTAAAAGTTTATTGATGCTTGTTCGTTCGGCTATAACATCTTTTGCGACATCGGGAAGGAGGTTGATCATGACAAAAAGAGTTATATCATGAGATTTGTCTATAAAAACGAAATCCTCTTTGCGTATCATTCGGGAAATATTGTTATTTTCTATATCCGTCGCTCTGGCAGTTACTATTGAAAAATAGATTCTATTTTTTTCAAGTTCGGCTATTCTTTGCATAAGCTCTTTTATATCGACCTGATGGGCGCTTGTCAGAAAAGAGAGGTTTTTTAATTTTTTAGTATAAAACTCATCGCCTATGGCAAGTTCAATCGTATGAATATACTCTTTTAGATCGAAAGATTTGGGAAGTAGTAAATTGATTCCCGCCTCTTTTGACTCTTTTAGATCAGTTTTTCTGATGGATTTTCTATTGCTTAAAGAGAAGATTCTAGCATAGGGCGCTAGTTTTTTAAAAGCTTGTATCATATTCGCGTCCAGCATTTTTCTACTGTCGTTATATATAATGATATCGCTTTCTTTAAATTCCAAGTTTGCCGGATTTTGTAGATCGTCTAATGTAAAATGTTTGAATCGAATATTTTTTTGATCGCCGAAGATTATTTTATGCATATTCGTTATATCTTCGTCGTTTGATATTAGATAGATGCTCGCATACTCTTTTTTTAACAGATGGTTATAGGTTTTCATCGTAAAGTCGCAGTCGTTGTCATTACCGGGTTTTATAGTAAATGAAATATCCTCTTTAACTTTTAAAAATGTTTCAAATGATTTCCCTGAAATAGTTTGATTGTTATAGGAAAATATAACTTTTTTATGATTGTAACGGATACTTTCTATGAGGAGTGTAAGAGCTTTTTGAATATTTTCGCTAAAGCGCTTATCGAAAAACATATCGATACGATGAAAATAATAAAGATCGAATGTTTTGTTTTCCACTATGGAAATCAGCTCGTTTTGAAAAGATTTCGATCCGTATTTTTCATGCATTTTTGTCCAGTTTTCTTTTAAAAATAGATATTTTGTCAAGGGGTGTAATTTATCAAAATCTGCTATATACTCTTTTGCCTGCTCAACATTTTCATAAACTTTTTTTATGTTGTTAGCCGTTATTACAAGCATTTTGTTCGAATCTTGCAAGTGATCTAGCAACTGATAGCTAAATGCTAGAGCACATTCGTTTACATTTGTGTTTATCGTTATTATTTCGCTGATTTTTATATTTTTTCTCATATGTTTTTTTCTCCTACCAAGTCTGTGAAACGATAAATGTACAATAGTTCATGCCATCGGGCGTGAAGCTGCTTTGAACTCTTTCGCAGTTTAATTCAAGAGCCGCTAAATCGCTGATCGTATATTGGGCTTTTAATGCGAAACTGTTGATGGATTCGCTGCTTTTAAAAGAGTATCCGCTACCTATGCTTAACTGAAGATATCCGTTTTTAAAGTTGAATCTCGGCTGATATTTGATATAACTGCTCTCATAAGTTTTTGATAGATCGTAGCAAAGATCCGTTTTTGAGTTATATTCGAAATTTTCGTTAAAAATAACCTTGTGCTCTATGTCGAATTTCGTATCCGTAAAGCTAAAAAGCGGATAATTTAAAAGAGCGTAAAGATTTTTATTTTTATCTTTATAGGCGTTTAAGCTGATCATAAATTCCATAAAACTCATATCTTCAAAGAGTATTTGATCATAAATACCCGCATGAACAACGGAAGTTTTATTTTCTATCATGCAGCTTTTATAGTTTGCGAAAGACCCGTTTCTATAATACATATCTATATAAAAAGAGTGTGAACCGTAAACGGGCGACCAAGTTATTTTCGGAGTAAAAACATAAAACTTCTCAAATTTTTCAACTCCCGCGCTAACACTCATCCGCCCCTTTTTCGCGGTTATGAGAAATGTTTCGCCGTCGGTTTTGGATTTTTCTTTAAAATTGAAATAAAATTTTGAAACTTTTGCGGAGTATCTAACGCCGCCTATAAAAGCGATATCTTCTATACCCGCGTAATAGTTAAAATAGTTAACGCTCGAGTCGCCGACATAGTCCATAGAAAAGCCGAGTCTCGGTTTTATATCTTCTTTTTTCATCTCCCAGTTATGAAGCAGCATTTTCAAAGTGGGTTTTGTCGCGTTGGCGATATCGACATATGAAAATACATCGGCTTTGTTAAGAAGTTTGCCGGCTCCTTCCGTTAATACTATATCTTTATAGTATGTAGGTTTTTGAACCGGTCCTAACGCTAGTTTTAAAAGCGAGTTTACATGAACAATCAACTCTTTTGTTTTTTTATTTATATTTTTTTGTAGATCTTTTGAGAGTCTTTTTAACACTTTTCTAGCCTCGACCCACTCTTTGTCGTTTTGCATCTGTAAAAGCGAGTAAGCATAGTGGTAAGAGCTTAGATAGTAGAGTTTTTGATCTTGATTTTTTATGATTTTGTGAAAAATTTCAGAGGCTTTTTTATACTCTTTTATTTTTTCCAATGATGTAGCGAGCTGAAAGGCGGTAAGATTGTCATTCGGATTTGAAAGGAGATAAATTTTAAAAAATTTTATAGCTTTTTTATACTCTTTTTGATCGAAATAGTAAATTTGCGCGATTGACTTGGCTACTTTAGGATCGCTGTTTTGTTCAAAATACGCTTTATAGTAATGAAGCGCGTTTGATATATCTTTTTTCTTATGGTACTCAACGGCCTTTTTTAAAAGCGATTGTTTCTTTTTTTCTTTTAAGAAGTTTAATATCTCTTTGTCTTTTGGACTTTTTTTTAAAAGTTTTTTGAAAAGTTTTTGAGCTTTATCTTCTTGGTCGCTGAAAGCATATGAGAAAGCTTCTCTTTTTTGAAGAAAATATTTCTCTTTTTCTGATTTTGCGGTTTTTGTTATTTTGGAAAGATATTTCAGAGCTTTTTCGTATTTGCCTTTTTCATATAATATATTCGCAAGAAGCGTATCTGTTTGAGTGTCGTGTTTTTTTAACGAATTTAATATAAAAAGCGCTTTGTCCGGTTTGTCGTTCCAGTAGTAAAGTTTTGCGAGTAGTAGTTTTGCATTGCGGTGGTTTTTGTTCTTTTTTAGAAAATCTTTGACGGCTTTTATGGCGAGATAAGGTTTTTTACGGGTGCTTTGGAGATAAACATATTCGTTAAGAGCTTTAAAGGAGCCTTTTTTTGAAATATCTTTTTTTATTTTTTTTGCCTCATGTAAAGCGGCTTCATCTATTTGCGTCAATAAGATCTTCTTTTTTTTGTAAAAGGGAAATTCTTTATTTAGGGTAGAGTAGAGCTTTCTTGCTTTGTCGATGTCTATCTCTTTAAGAGCCAATATAATTTTAAGATCTAAAAGTTCGGCGCTTTGTTTGAACTCTTTGATTTTCATTAAAAGTCTGCTTTTGTGGAGTTCATTTATATTTGCGTAAGACACAGCCGCTTTTAGATGAAGTTTTTCATTAAGAGGGATTTTTAAAGTCGTTAATTTTTCATAAATATCAATAAATTCTTTGAACTTTTTTTCGTTATAAATTATGTTGAGTTTTAG
>JALWKJ010000111.1 GCA_027081495.1 Campylobacterales bacterium
TTGCAAAAGCTCTCGGATATAATCGATGATACTAATTCAAAAAAACACTCTGGCAAACATAAAGTTTCAAAGCCGCAAAGCTTGAGTAATTCGGATCTTTTAAAAAAAGCGATAAAAACTTTTAGAAGCGGACAATATGAGAAGGCTTTTGATATGTTCCAGACGCTGGATATAAAAAATTTTAAAAGAGCGACCGCTAATTTTTATCTCGGCGAGTGTTCGTATTATTTAAAAAAATACGAAGATGCGATAGTATATTTTAAAAAAAGCGCGGGACTTTACGATAAGGCGACATATATGCCCACACTCATGCTTCATACGGCGCTTAGTTTCAAAAAAACGGGAGATATTCAAAACGCCTCTCGTTTTTTAAACGCCGTTATAGAAAATTACCCAAACACCAAACAAGCCGAGATCGCGAAAAAAAATTGAAAAGGACTCGATTTTTTGAATCAAAGCGATTTGTGATATAATGAGCGCGCAAAACAGTGTTTGGTTTGAAGTTTTTACCCGTTAGCGGATAATTTTTTTTAAACTTTACGGTGTTAAATTAATTATTAGGATAAATTATGGCGATAGAAAATAACAGCGTCGTATCGATAGAGTACGATCTGACGGAAAAAGGTGCGAGCGAAATACTCGATTCTAACAAGGGGCAAGCGCCTTTGGAGTTTATTACGGGTAAAAGCCAAATCATTCCCGGACTCGAAGAGAAGTTGATGGAGCTTTCAAAAGGCGATGAGCAAAGTATCGATGTAGCCGCCGCCGACGCATACGGCGACATAAATCCCGAAGCTGTCGATACGCTTCCAAAGGAACAGTTCGCGGGACTTGAACTTGCCGAAGGTATGCAGCTTTACGGACAGGGCGAAAATGGCGAAACGGTGATGGTAACGGTTAAATCTTTCAATGATCAGAGCGTAACTATCGACTATAACCATCCTCTTGCGGGGAAAGATTTGACATTTAATGTAAAAGTCCTTGATGTCAGAGAAGCTACTCCCGACGAAGTTCTAAGCGGTCAGATACAAGGCTCGGGAAATTGTGATACCGGCTGCGGTTGTCACTAGATTTTTCGTTTGCGCCTTATTTATTATCTTATTTTAAATTAAGGCGCAAATTATTTTACTCTTTGCTCTTTTACCTATAACTTGTTAAAATACCTAAAAATATAAGGATTTAGATGAAAAAAGTCGCATTTATATTTCCCGGACAAGGATCGCAGTCGATCGGAATGGGAAAAGATTTTTATGAAAACTCTTCTTTAGCCAAAGAGATGATTGAAAAGGCTTCGGATGTAACTTCTATCGATTTTAAATCGCTTTTGTTTGAACAAAACGACAAACTCGAACAGACGGAATTTACCCAGCCGGCAATTTTACTTGTAAGTTCTATCGCTCATAGACTTTTTGAGGAAGCTTTAAATATCAAATCCGTTTTTGCTCTTGGACATTCGCTTGGAGAATTTTCGGCTCTTGTAAGTGCAGGAGCGCTTGATTTCGCCGACGGCGTCAGCGTAGTTCATAAGCGGGGAAAACTCATGAAAGAGGCATGCGAGGGAAAAGACGCGGCAATGATGGCGATTATAGGACTCGAAGATGAAAAGGTGGAATCTTTGTGTCAAAAAGCAAGAGACGAAGGTAAAAAGGTATGGGCGGCAAACTACAATAGCAACGGTCAAATCGTCGCTGCCGGCGTAAGAGGCGATTTAAAAGATATGGAATCCGTTTTCAAAGAAGCGGGTGCAAAGAGAGCTCTGCTTTTAAATATGTCGGTCGCAAGCCATTGTCCCCTTTTGCAAAGTGCGCAAAAACCTCTCGAAAACGCTCTTGCCGATATCGTGAAAGATGAGTTCGTATCGCCCGTGATATCAAATGTCACGGCGGAAAAATATAGCACTAAAAAGCAGATCATAGATCTTTTGCCCCAACAGTTGGTAAAACCGGTATTGTATAAACAATCGATCGAAAAATTCGAGAACGAAACCGATCTTTTCATAGAGTTTGGAGGAAGCGTTTTAAAAGGCTTAAATCGCAGGATTACCAAAAAACCTACGATCAGTATAACGGATATGGTCTCTTTGCAAAACTCGTTTGAACAGTTTAATCACTCATGAAAGCCGCTTTAGCTCAGATAAGTCCAAAACTCTCCAGGGATAATTTCGATTTTCATGAGAGTATAGTAAAAGAGATAAAAGATTTTGCCGATATTGTCGTCTTTCCCGAACTTTCGTTAAACGGGTATATGTTGATGGATTCGGTATATGAAGACGCCTATCTTTTAAATGAGCTGTCTTTGTTTGAAGATTTGAGTTTGGAAATAGACATAATCGTAGGAGCGGTAACAAAAGAGGAGCACAAGATTTATAACAGCGCGCTTTATTATAGTAAAGGGCAGCTTTTGAATGTTCATCATAAAAACAATCTACCCAATTACGGTATGTTTCAAGAAGCGAGATTCTTTTTTCCCGGCGATTCTTTGAAAAGTTTTATGACTTCTTTCGGTAAAACCGTTACGGTGGTTTGTGAAGATATGTGGAGTACGAAAGTGATTGATCAAATCGCCAAAGAGAAGCCTTCGTTTGTTTATGTTATAGCGAACTCTCCGGCTAGAGGTTTTGGAGAGGACGATCTTGAAATAGAGACAAAATGGAATAGAATTTTAGCTACGACCGCAATTTTTTCCGGTGCGTATGTGGTTTTCGTAAATCGTGTGGGATTTGAGGACGGTCTTGGTTTTTGGGGAGGAAGCAAAGTTATAACGCCGTCTGGAAAAATACAAAAGCGCGCGAAACTTTTTGAAAAAGATGTCTTGATAGCGGGTATGGATCATCAAATCTCGTATGTGCAGAAATATCTTTTACGATCTGATTAAAAAGGAGTATCATGAAAATTGCCGTGATGGGCGCTATGCCCGAAGAGATCGAACCGCTTTTAGATAGGATGGACGGTTACAAGAGAGTCGATTATGCCAAAAATAGTTACTATTTGGCTTCATATAAAGGACTTGAACTCGTTATAGCCTATAGTAAAATCGGAAAAGTATTCGCATCTTTGACGGCCGCTACGATGATAGAGAAATTCGGCGCGACGAAACTTCTTTTTAGCGGCGTTGCCGGCGCTATCGACGAAAATCTAAAAATAGGCGATTTGATCGTGGCGACGAAACTTTGTCAACATGATTTGGATATTACGGCTTTTGGTCATCCATACGGATATGTGCCGGAGGGAAGCGTATATGTTCGCGCGGACGAAGAGTTGATAAATATCGCAAAAGATGCGGCGTCTGAAAAAAACATTTTACTTAAAGAGGGGATAATAGCCACAGGAGATCAATTCGTCGCCGACGAAGAGAGAAAGAGATTCATAGCTAAAACTTTTAAAGCCGATGCGATCGAGATGGAAGGAGCGAGTGTCGCCGTCGTGTGCGATTCTTTGGATATTCCTTTTTTTATACTTCGATCCATCAGCGATAGCGCCGATATGGATGCGGGATTTAACTTTGAAGAGTTTCTTGAAAGTTCTGCGAAAATAAGCGCCGATTTTGTTATAGGTATGCTGGATATTATCGCTAAATGATAGAGATAAGCAAAAAACTTCTTAAGATCGTTGGAAAAACAAACGCTAAATATAATCTCGTAAACGAAGGGGATAGAGTTCTTCTTGCCCTTAGCGGCGGAAAAGACTCTTTGACACTGGCTCATATATTAAACCACCGACGACGGGTTACGCCTTTTAAATTTGATTTTTTAGCGGTTACGATCGACTACGGTATGGGTGAAGATTTAAGCGTATTGAAAGAGCATTGTATCGAGCATGAAATTCCTCACAAAGTGATAAAAACCGATATTTATAAAACCGCGCAGGAAAAGATAAGAGAGAACTCCTCTTTTTGTTCTTTTTTTTCTCGAATGAGAAGAGGAGCGCTATATAGAGTCGCTCTTGAAGAGGGTTATACGAAGCTAGCGTTAGGTCATCATCTCGATGACGCTGTTGAGAGTTTTTTTATGAATTTTCTTTATAACGGCGCGCTTCGTTCAATGGCGCCGATATATAGAGCCGATAACGGTATTTTGGTGATAAGACCTCTTATTATGGTAAGAGAGAGGCAGCTAATAGATGCGGCGGTAAAAAATTTTCTTCCCACGATTACCGACGACGCATGTCCGGCTATGCGTTTTAACATCAAGATGCCTCACGCTCGAGCTTCTACTAAAAAACTTTTACATGAGCTTGAAAAAGAGAACAATAAACTCTTTGTCTCTTTAAAAGCCGCCTTTGAGCATATTCATGAAAGCTCTTTTTTTGATGTGAAGAGATTAAACCGCTAACCCGGCTTTATCATGTGCTTCTGATTTTTCGCTGTAATAATTAAGTATTTTAATGTTTTTATGAGCATAAATAAAAAATATCAAAGTTAAAATAAAAACACCGACGATTTTTGCGTTTGATTGTGAAATCGTATCCGTTAA